>CAMWYL010000012.1 GCA_947178465.1 uncultured Lachnospiraceae bacterium
TGTTCGGCTTTTTCATGGTGTGTCATACCTTTCCCTCTTTTCCGCAATCCGGTATCCTGATGTAATTTGCTTCAGCAATAACGGGGAGAGAGGATTGCTTGATAAATGCTTTTGTTTTCACGATTTTCTTTTTTTAATGATAGCATAGAAAATGCCTGTTTTCAACACTCGATTTGCCGTTAAAACGATTGTCGGCTAAAATCCGGTGGCAATGTGTCGGGAGAAATGCTATAATGAAAAAGAGGTATTTTGGGCATGTTGCGGAAAAAGGATGGGATTTTAATAGCGTGCGTTATTATTGTTGCAGCGGTTTTGGCGACGGCACTGCGCCCGCAGGATGAAGGAGAACGCCTTCGGATTACGGTAAACGGCGTGGTGTATGGTGAATACGCGCTTTCGGAAAACCGGACAATAGAGGTCTGTGGGGAATGGGGATACAATCAGATTGTTATCAGCGCGGGAGCCGCATATATGGCGGAGGCGGATTGTCCTGATAAATACTGTATGGAGTATGAACCGATTTCCAAGGAGGGACAGGTGATTGTCTGCCTGCCACACAGGTTGGTAGTGGAGGCGCTTGTGCAGGAGGATGGAGCGGTGCCTGAGGTGGACGCGGTTTCTCGGTAATGAAAACGTCATAAAGAAAAAATTATGACGTTTCCTATATATGGCGGAAATTCCGAACAACAGACGGGAGGCATGATGGCGGTATGCCGGAGAAATTAATATTTCATATAGATGTAAACAGTGCGTTTCTCTCGTGGGAAGCAGTGGAGCGCTTAAAGCATCCGGAGGACTTTCCGGAGCTTACGGTGGATTTGCGGACGATACCGTCGGCAGTGGGCGGTGACCGCTCTAAACGCCATGGGATTATTCTCGCGAAGTCTGTTCCCGCGAAGAAATACAAGGTGCAGACGGGAGAACCGATTACGGACGCACTGAAAAAGTGTCCGAATCTGGTGCTGGTTCCCGCAAGGCATGAAGTGTATCGACGCTATTCCAAAGCATTTATAGAGATTTTGGAGCGATACTCCGACAACATGGAACAGTGCAGTATTGACGAGTGCTTTGTGGATATGACCGGTACGGAGAAGCTTTTCGGGCCGCCGGTGGAGGCCGCGACAAGGATTAAGGATGAGATATACAGAGAGCTTGGATTTACGGTCAATGTCGGAATTTCCACCAACCGGCTGTTGGCGAAGATGGCGAGCGATTTCAGAAAGCCCAATCTGGTGCATACCCTGTTCCCGGATGAAATCCGGGAGAAGATGTGGCCGCTTCCGGTAGGGGATTTGTTTCTGGTGGGAAAGTCGTCTCAGCGTACGCTTCATACATTGGGGATTCATACGATTGGAGAGCTTGCGTGCGCTGACCCGCAGATGCTTCGGGCTTCCATGAAGAAGCAGGGGGAGACGATTTGGAAATTCGCAAACGGACAGGATGTGTCCGTAATAGAGTCGGAGCCGGCGGAGAGTAAGAGCTATGGAAATGCAACGACGATTGCCTTTGACGTGACGGATGAGGCGACGGCAAAGATGGTGCTGATGTCGCTGGCGGAGACCGTGGGACAGCGGCTTCGACGAGACAGTGCGCGGATAGAGGTGGTCAGCGTCAATATTAAGTACAATGACCTGACGAAGGCTTCTCACCAATGCGAGCTGCCATGTGCGACAAATGTCACAAACGAGCTTCATGCGACTGCATGCAGACTGTTTGATGAGCTTTGGGACGGACGCCCCATCCGGCTTCTGGGCATCTCGACAAGCCATGTGAAGCGGGCAGCTGACGGCAGGCAGCTCTCGCTCCTGGATAACGGGAATTATGAGCGGATGGAGAAGCTTGACAGGGCAATGGACAGCATTCGGGAACGCTTCGGGACGGATGCCGTAAAGCGTGCTTCGTTTCTGAGGCAGGATAAAATTGACCCGTCCCCGGGGCATGCGAAGCATTTGGATAAGATATAATGTTGACCAATGACGTTTTATGAAGTATAATTATGGTAAATATTACGAAAATATTACGTCAAAGCTCCGCGATATTGCCAATTTGTACAAAGCGGCAATGCGGATTTACAATTAACGAAACAACATTGAAAGGATACGGTTGCAGGGATGAAGGAGAAGGAAACAGGTACGATGAAAGCACTTGGAGAAAAAAGTCAGGTAAGGCGTCTGCAAAAGATTGTGCAGCAGACGAATATCTCTCTTCTGATGGGAGTCGCTCTGCTGGTGCTGCTCTTTATTGCGAGTGTCGGATACATTACGGCTTCACATGAGCAGCTTGAAACTGCGCTTTACCTGAACCAATACCGGATGGGGTCAAAGGCTCTGACAACAGCGGTTCGCTGTTATGCGGTCACCGGTGATACGAATTATTATGACGATTATATTCGGGAGCTGACGGTAGATAAGAACAGGGACAAGGCCTTGGAGGGCTTGCGGGGAGATAAGCTCAAGACGCGGGAGTGGCAGGAACTGAATGCGATTGCGGAGGTTTCAGACAGTCTGGTGCCGTTGGAGGAGAGTGCAATGGAGGCAGTTAAGGCGGGGGATACCGCTGCCGCCATCGAGTTTGTCTTCGGAGCGGAGTATAAGGACGCCATCCAGGAAATCAACGCTATGACGGACAAGACGATTTCCGATATTTTGGACCGACTCGACAATTCCAAACGGATGTATCTGATCATACTTATAGTCTGTGCGGTGGCGTTTGTTGCCGGCTTTGTGCGTCTGGCACTACAGAGCATGAAAACCATCCGCTTTTCACGGGACGAGTTGCTTGCGCCCATTATTAAGGTTTCGGAGCAGATGACAACGCTTGCGGGCGGTAATCTTCACGCGGAGCTGGATTTGGTCGCGGATGACAGTGAGGTTGGCAGGATGGTTTCGGCCATTACCTTTATGAAAAACAATCTGGCGGATATTATCGAGGAGATTTCCCTTGTGCTGGAGCAGATGGGACAGGGGAACTTCAATGTTGCCGTTAGCTGCGATTATGTGGGAGAATATGTGCAGATAAAGGATTCTCTCAATGCGATTGTGGAGCAGATGCGCAGCACGGTGCTCTCGTTAAAGCAGATTACCGATATGATTGACAGCGGCGCGGGACAGCTTGCGAATGCGGCGGATGATTTGGCGAATTCATGTACCGGACAGGCGGGACAGGTTTCGGATTTGGTAACGCTTCTGAACGAGCTCAGCGAAAATATAGCCTATAATGAGAAGGAAGCAGAGGAGGCTGTAAAGATAGCCAAATTGTCCGGTTCCACGCTGATGGACGGCAGCCAGAAGATGGAAAATCTCAAGCAGGCTATGAGTGAGATTTGTACGGGTACGGATAAGATTGTGGAGGTGATGTCCGCCATCACGGATATCGGGGAGGAAATAGATATGCTGTCGCTGAATGCGTCTATTGAGTCCGCGCGGGCCGGTGAGATGGGCAAGGGCTTTGCGGTTGTGGCAGAGCAGGTAAAGAAGCTTGCGGAGGAGTCACAGGAGGCGGTCGGGCAGACCTCAGGACTGATTAAGGCGATGTTGGATGCGGTAGCACTTGTGACGAGCGTAATTGACGAGACAACGTCCAGCATGGAGGATATACAGGTCGGCTCAGAGGAAATGACGGGACGGCTTAATCGCATTGTGGATAAGCTGACAATTGAGGTGACGGATATTGAGCAGATTAACAATGCGATTGATGTTGTCGCAGGAATTGTGGACAATAACTCCGCAATCTCAGAGGAGACGGCGGCGGTAAGTCAGGAGCAGAAAACCACGGTACGGACGATGGTAGAGCTGATGGACCGCTTCAGAGTATAGGGAAATAAAAACAAAAGCAGGTTACTTACAGCCAAGTAACCTGCTTATCTGCGTCATAGGTATGCGGTTCTTTCGTCACAGCCTTGTGTCCGAAGGCAATCGCAATCTCATATTCATAATTCTCGGGAAAACGCAGGGTGTTCGAGAAGTATTCCCTTTTTTCACCACGCATCGCATCATAGATGCATCCGATAATAAGATTTCCAAGTCCCAGCTCCTCTGCGGCAAGCGCCATGTTTTCCACGGCAATACCGGCATCAAGTGCACTCCACTTATAGTCCCTGTCAGCGCTTAGTACGATTACGCAGGGCGCTTCATAGTAAAAATTGTGTTCCGGTGCGGTGATGCCGCGCAGACGGTTCTTTTCCGTTTCCAATTCCTGCAATACCGGATGTTCTCCTTTCAGGACCGTGAAGTGGATTTCCTGCCTGTTGGCTGCGGTCGGCGCCTGCAGACCGGCATGGATTAAGGTGTTCAACTCATCGTCGGTCAAAGGTTCTGCGGTATAGCCCCTTGTGGAGCTTCGCTTTCGGATAATCTCGATTACATTGCTCATGGTTTGCTCTCCTTCTTAAATTCATATCAAATAATAACATGTGTAATAATTGCTCAGTGTTTGAGTGACTTTGCGACATCCAGCAGGTAGGCCTGCTCCTCCTCGGACAGTTCCCGTATAATCTGATAAAGCTCCGTGAGTATTTTGGTACTCATCAGAATTTCTTTGGTGTCTTCAGGCTCTCCCGTGCCGCGCACAAGCCAATCCTTATTTATTCTCAGGGTTTGGCAGATTGCGTTGATAACAATCATCTGCGGCACCGTCTTATTCTTCTCAAGATTAAAGATGACGCCGCGGGATACGCCGATAGTCTCTGCAAGCGTATTCTGCGTATAGCCGTTCTTTTTGCGGACATAATTGAGCCGTTCCCCTAAAGTGTTCATAACTGTTTCCCCCTTCCGTGCATTTGTGCCGGTTTTCAGCAAAAATATCATAGCACATTCTAAAAGGAAAACTTAAATGTATTCACGAGTGGTATTGCAACCTGCATGAATTGTAAGGAAAACGGTTCGGTCAGAGGGAGGTGTTGCGGCTTAACCGTTGCTTTAAGGCCTTGGCAGTGTCCAACAGATAGAGCTGCTCATCCTCGGACAGGTCCTTGACAAATTCGTAGAGTTCCTTCAGTATCTTGTCGCTCTGCGAAGCGCCGCTTTCGGTATTCTCCATTTCTCCCACACCGTTTACAAGCCAGTCGCTGTTGATATCCAATGTCCGGCAGATGGCATTGATAACGATGGTCTGGGGGATTGTCTTATTTTTCTCAAGATTAAAGATGACGCCGCGGGATACGCCGATGGTCTCAGCGAGGGTATTCTGCGTATAGCCGCTTTTCTTGCGGGCGTATTGAAGCCGATCTCCTAAAGTATCCATATGATAATTGTACCTTCCTTGAACCTGCGGGACTCTGTGCAGGGATATTCGTAAATACTGCTTTACCATAAGTATATCGGAAGGAATATGCATTGTCAATGTCGAATTGCATTATCAATGCACGAATGCGTTGACAAAGCAAAATACAGGATAATATTGACATTGACAATGAATAAGAAACGTGATAAAATTCATTAATAAAGCTAATTGGAAAGGAATTGGTGCGTTGACAATGCAAAATAAAAGAGAAGGGCAAAAAGGGGTTTCAGATGAAATCATTGACAATGCAGCAAAACTCCCTGTGGAGGAGCAGCAGATGCTCTTAACGGTGGCAAAGGCAATGCAGTATACACGCAGCTGTATTTTGCGGCACGAGCATGAAACGCAGGAGGGATAAGAGTTAAAAGACAAACTCGGAATGGAGGAAAATATGGCGAAAAACAAGGAGGGCGCAGTCATGACAAAAATGACGTGGAAAAATGCAATGAAACGGGATTGGCAGTTGTATCTGCTTCTTTTATTCCCGCTTGCAATGGTCGTCATCTTCAATTACGCGGCGTATCCGGGATTGCGGATGGTATTTATGGACTATAATCCCGTGAAGGGATATGCAGGCAGCAAGTGGGTGGGGCTTGATACCTTTAAAAAAATCTTTCGGGATGCGGACTTTATCCGCGCACTGAAAAGCTCCATTGTATTTAATCTGCTGGATTTGCTGGTGGGCTTTCCCACGCCGATTATCCTTGCCCTGATTTTAAATGAGCTTCGTTATCCGCGGTTTAAGAAGGTAACACAGACGATTCTGTATCTGCCGCATTTTCTGTCATGGGCGATTATCGGAAGCGTAGCCTATACGATGTTTCGTCCCACCAGCGGATTGGTAAATATATTTTTGATGAATATCGGAGTGATAGAACAGGGAATACCGTTCCTGACGGAGAAGTGGCATTGGGCGGTGACGTATCTGATGATCGGCGTCTGGCAGGGAATGGGCTGGGGAACGATTATCTACCTGGCGGCAATTACCGGTATCAGCGGAGATTTGTATGAGGCGGCAATGATAGACGGCGCGAATCGGTGGGAACGGATGTGGCATATCACGTTACCCGGGATTAAGGGTACGGTAGTTACCTTGCTGATTATGAATCTGGGGCGTGTTATGGGAAGCAATCTGGAGCGTCTGACGGTATTTGGGAATACGCAGGTCAAGGATTTCCAATATCAGTTGGCGGTGTACATATATAACAAGGGTTTGCAGAGCGGCAAATACAGCATGGCGACGGCGGTAAACCTGTTCCAGTCACTGGTTGGATTAGTACTGGTGCTTTTGTCGGACAAGATTGCGAAGCTGCTTGGCGAGGAAGGATTGTTGTAGGAGGAAACAGTGTATGAGAGGAAGAAAAGAGCAAGAAACCCGCAATGCGGAGAGGAACAACGACGGCGAGCGGGCAATCAATAAATTTCGTGTAAGCGATGCGGTTATGATGTTGGTTATTATCATCCTTTGCGCCACCTGCATTATGCCCTTTCTGCATGTGGCAATGAAGTCCATATCCGGCAACAGCTATGTGCTGGCAAAGCAGGTATATTTCTGGCCCAAGGGAGTCAATTTGGATGCGTATGCTTCTATTTTCAGGGACGGTTCTCTGGTAAGTTCCATGGGCTACAGCGTGCTTGTCACCGTGATATTTACCGTTTTGGGTATGCTGGTGTGTACCTGTGCCGCCTATCCGTTATCCAAGAAGCGGTTAAAGGGCAGGTCGGGAATCACTTTTTTGCTGATGGTGCCCATGTATTTCTCGGCGGGAATTATCCCTACCTTTGTGCTGATGTACGACCTCAAGCTGTACGATACGATGTGGGTATTAATCTGGCCGTTGATTTATTCCCCCTACAATATGCTTATTATGAAGACCTTCTTTCAGTCGAGCATTCCGGAGAGTCTGGAGGAATCCGCGTTTCTGGATGGGGCAAGCAATATCCAGATTCTTTACAAGATTGTGCTTCCTCTTTCGAAGCCCATTATTGCAACGCTGTCTCTGTTCTACGCGGTGGGGCGTTGGAACGCGTACGCTGACAATATGTACTACATAAAGACTGACAGTCTGAAAATGGCGCAGTATAAGCTGTACCAGATGGTGGCCTCCGCGTCAGAGGCTCAGAGCGTCACGCTTTCCGAGGCAGCTGCCGTGACGAGTACGCCGGAGGTATTGCAGGCGGCGTTTATCATGTTTGTGACGCTTCCCATCATCTGTATCTATCCGTTTGTGCAGAAATATTTTGTAAAGGGTGCGATGATCGGCGCGGTCAAGGGATAAACAGATTGGATAATTACCCGAAAACGGGTGGATTATAAATATATTTATAGGAGGATAAGAATTATGAAGAAGACATATCTTCAAAGGTTATTTGCCATGACCCTTGCGAGTGCCATGATCATGGGTACACTGTCCGGCTGCGGGAATAATGCCACAGAGACAGACAGTACGCAGACAACAGACAATGCTTCCGGCACAGGGACAACAGATAACACAAGCGGCAACACAGGTACGGATGCTGCCGGTGCGACAGACAGCGCTTCCGGACAGGAGAGCGGTGCGGTTGGTATGGAGGGTTGGGAGCCCTTTGCCGAGAATGTGACGCTGACAATTCCTGTATATGACAGGGGTGCGGCGGGTGTTCCCGACGTGACGAACAACTATTGGACGAAGTGGATTCAGGAGAATTTCGGCGATGTATACAATATTACCGTAGAGTTTGAGCCGATTACCCGTACAGATGTACTTACCAGCTATAACATGCTGGCTACGGTAGGAGAGCTTCCGACGATTCTGATGGAGTATGATTTCGATAAGCTTGCGGAGTGGGGAGACAAGGGATATCTGATAGAATATGACCTTGACGAGTTTGCACGGATCGCCCCTACCTATTATGAGAGAATGGTGGAGCTTGATCAGATAAAGTATACCGAACTGAACGGTTCCCGCTATTTCGTATTGGCAGAGCGGCCCTACTTTAACGCTACCTACACTTCCATCACATGGTACCGTCAGGATTGGCTGGAGGAGCTGGGCTATACAGAGTGGCCCGCAACATGGGATGAGCAGAAGGAAATCTATCAGAGGCTGATTGATGAAGGCTATTGCCAATATCCTCTGGGCGGCGAGATGATAAACGGTGTCGGCTCTGACAAGAACTATGAGTTCAGAACTTATCCGCAGGATGAGTTGGAATGGGCAATGTATGGAGACTACCAGATTCCTGCGCTGAGCACGGATGCGCAGAGAGAGTGGCTGCGGAGAGAGAATGAGAAATACAATTTAGGCTTTTTCAATCCTGAATATTACGTTCGCGATGCGGAAACAAATAAGGCGGATTTCGTCAGCGGCAATATGTTCCAGCTCTGGGGTTACACCTCTGCGAATGTTGACTTCCTGACTGCCTTCTATGAGCAGAATCCGGATGGCAAGATCGGTATGTTTATCACAAAGGATGCCGTTGTTGATGAAAAGTACGGTTCCGTGAATGCGTTCCGTCCCTGGGACCCCTTTGGTATGATGATCGGATTCTCCTCTCAGGCAACAGAGGATGAGGTAAAGGCCGCTATGATGTATATGGAATGGATGACGCAGGAGGATGTGCTGTTCACCATGCAGTGGGGTGTCGAAGGCAAGAACTTTGAGTACGGCGAGGACGGCAATCCTGTATCCTTGGCAGAGGCGGATCCCGAATATACACAGGGCTTCAGCAACAGCAAGGACTATTGGTGCGTGACCATTGAGTCAAGAAGCCTTGGAAGCGTGGAAGCAGATATGGCGGCTGTAGCGCCCGCAGGACTGCCTGTTGACTATACGCAGGATATCATTGATAACTATTATGGTCTGGTCAAGGTCTATGAGAAGGGTTATGCAAACTCTGACTGTAAGTTCGCGGTGGTGATTAAGGCTTCCTCTGAGCTCCAGCAGTCCTTATGCGAGCTGTATGCCGAGTACAGAGATCAGCTTGTCACCTGCCCGCCTGACCAATTCGACGCTCTGTATGATGAACTCAGCCAGAAGTATCTGGATGCCGGTTATCAGGAGGTTGTCGATGAGAGACGCGAGGCATATGAGGCCGGATACACGACGAAGCTGGAATAATAGCTTGCAGTTTTTGTTGTGAATGAGTGAAAAATCCGCCTTCCGGTTTTATTATCGGAGGGCGGTATGTTTCTTTCAAGATAATATTGGAAAGAATTGTAAGAGGGAGGGTGCTGCGATGTTTTGCAGGAAATTTCTGTTTGGTGAAAAGGCGTGTAAAAAGGATATTTACGAGCCGGAGCGGGGATACGGCTTTGTGTCGGAGCAGTCCTTTCGGGTTGACGTGCCGCGCCCGGGTGAATACAAGGTAACAGTGACGCTTCAGGCAGAGCAGGCATTGGGGAAGATATTCATTTTCATAGGCTCTGGAAACCTTGTATTTCTCGGAAACATATCCGCGGGAAGCTTTTCGCGGACTATGACCGTGAATGTGGGCGACCGCATTCCTGTGGGACAAAGCTGCATTTGTGAGGACAGAGCACTGCTGATCACCGTAGCGGCGCCGTGCTCCTGCCTCAGCAGCCTGTCTGTTAAGGAAGCTGCATGCCCTACCATATATATAGCAGGAAGCACAGAGTTGGCGAAGGAGGAACAGGGAGACGCTCATCCCCCGCAGACGACGGGCGGATGGCAGCGGATGTTCACTGCATATACCAATGAAAAGATTGCCGTGTCCGATCACTCGCGCCCGGGGCTTACGCCGGATTCTTTTCGCAGAGAAGGACATTATGCGGCAATGGGGCAGTACAGCCGCTCCGGAGATTTTTACTTTTTACAGTTCGCATATGGGGAGGCGGAGAACGATTACTGCCGCCAGCTTATCCGCTATATTATCGAATGCCGGGAGAGACTGATTTATCCGGTGCTGTTTACGCCGCCCGTATATGGGAAGATTTCCATGGGGGAGGATTCTTCCGTGCGGGAAAAAGGCGCTGATAATGCATGTGTATGGGCTTGCAGAGAGGTGGGGAGGAGAACCGAGACACCCGTGATAGAGCTGCACCGTCTCATCTGGAAGGACTGTGATGCGTATACGGCCGCGGGTATCGTGGCGCGGGAGATTGCCCGAAGCTGCAAAAGCCATCCTGTCCGTGGGTATCGCTTTTTGGCAGACTGTCTGACGTCTGTGTCCTGATATTGTCGTCAATGTCCTCAGAACCTTATATCCGGTCGTGTAGAACAGGGTATACAAATTTGAAAATTTAAAGTATAATCAACGTGGGGATTTTGTAAACTCGGATAATGATTGATAAGAGGCGACGAAGATGGCGGCGAAAATCAAAAACATGACGGAGGGGAGGCCTTCGTCTATTATATTGTCCTTTGCCCTGTCCCTGATGGCAGGAAATATATTCCAGCAGTTGTATACCGTAGTGGATACCATGGTGGTTGGAAAGGTGCTGGGTGTGACTGCGCTTGCGGCGCTTGGCGCGGCGGAGTGGATGAACTGGATGATGCTGGGCATTATTCAGGGCTTTACACAGGGCTTTGGGATTATGATGGCAAAGGAGTTCGGCGCGGGGCGGCATGACAGCCTGCGCAGGGCGGTAGCAGGCGCGGCGGTGCTTTCGGCAGCAGCGGCGCTTATTTTAGTGGGCGTGGGCCAGGCGATGGCTGCGCCTCTTTTGCGGATATTGCAGACGCCGCAGGATATCTGGGGCGGTACGGTATTGTATCTGCGAATCATGTTTCTCGGTATCCCGATTGTGATGCTCTATAACCTGTTGGCATGCATCCTGCGTGCTCTGGGAGACGGAAAAACGCCGTTAAACGCGATGGTGGTGGCCTCCATTGTCAATATTCTGCTGGATATGCTGTTTGTTATTGTATTTCGGTGGGGAATTGCGGGCGCGGCCTCTGCGACGCTGATTGCACAGCTCGTATCGAGCCTGTTCTGCATTTGGCATATCAGGAAGATAGAGCTGCTGCGCTTTCAAAAGGAAGACTTTCGAATAACCGCAGGGCTTGCGGGTTCGCTGATGTATTTGGGATTTCCGATGGCGTTCCAGAATGCCATTATAGCGATAGGCGGTATGATCGTTCAGGCGGTGGTGAATGGGTTCGGGGTGATTTTTATCGCGGGCTTTACCGCCACGAACAAGCTGTACGGTCTGCTGGAGATTGCGGCGACCTCCTACGGCTATGCGATGGTAACTTATATGGGTCAGAATATGGGCGCGGGGAAGATGAAGCGCATTCACAGCGGTATGCGTGCGGCGGTGATAATCGCGTTGATTACGTCAGTGATTATTGCGGCGTTTATGCTGCTGCTTGGAAAACCGCTATTGGGGCTTTTTATCTCAGGCGCACCTGAAACGGTGGAGGAGACACTTGGGATTGCATATCATTATCTGTCGATTATGAGCGTCTGTCTGCCGGTGCTGTATATCCTGCACGTGACGCGGGCTGCAATACAGGGCATGGGAAACACGGTTCTGCCGATGCTCTCCGGCGTCGCGGAGTTTTTGATGCGGACGGCAAGCGCCCTGCTGCTGCCCCGATTTATGGGAGAAAACGGTATTTTCTATGCGGAGATTATGGCATGGGCAGGCGCGGATGTGATATTGGTCATCAGCTATTTTATCGTGGTTCGGAAGCTTCCAAGTGCTTCATGGGAATAATTCAGGTCCGGCTTGATAAATTCTTGAGAATTTTGTGGTAAGCTGTAAAAATATATGGAAATACCATGTAAAGGGAACACAAGCTTCTGTAAGGAGAGGTGCGCATGAATGAAAAAATCCTGATCGTGGATGATGAGAAGGGCGTTACGGATATGCTCCGGAGTTATTTTGAGCGGGCATCCTTCCTGGTATATACCGCTTACAATGCGCGGGACGCGTTAAAGCAGGCAGAGCACAAGCCGGATATTGTGCTGCTGGATATCAACATGCCGGGCATGGACGGGCTTACACTCTGTGAGCGGCTTCGGGGGCATCTTTCCTGCCCGATTTTGTTTCTGACGGCACGGATTGAGACGGCGGACAAGATCAGGGGCTTTCAGGCGGGGGCGGATGACTATATCGTAAAACCGTTCGATATCGAGGAGCTGGGCGCAAGGGTGGCGGCGCATCTGCGGCGGGAGGTTCGCAGGCAGGAGCAGTCCGTCCTGCGATTTTTCGGCGATATGGTGATCGATTACTCAAGGCGGGAGCTGTCGGTTGGGGAAAAACCGGTTGCGCTGTCCCGGAAGGAGTTTGATATTGTGGAGCTGCTTTCCGTCAATGCAGGGCAGGTTTTTGACAGGGAACGCATTTATGAGCTTGTCTGGGGGCCGGAGGGCGACGGCAGCAGTGACACCATTATGGAGCATGTCAGGAAAATACGCGGCAAGCTTGCGGCCGTGTCGCGGCACGGCTATATCGAAACGGTTTGGGGAGTGGGCTATAAATGGAATGGATAAAGCGGATGAAACTAAAACAGGCGTTATTTACAATGACCTTCCTCAGCCTGTCCGTTGCTGCCCTGCTCTCAATCCTTTCCGTCTGGGGCTGTTGGCGAATCCGTGAGAAACTGGTGCCGCAGGAGGGGATTATACTTCAATTCAGGGACGGTGTGCCGGATATTCGGGAAAGTACCGGGGCGGAAAATGGTGTGGCGGTGCAGTTTGGGGATGTGCTTTCCGGTCTGCAGTTGGTGCTGCCGATGGGCTTCTTTATCACGGCGTTGCTTGCGACTGCAGTGCTGTTTTACCGTTGGAAGCTGGAGGAGCCGTTGGCGTCGTTGACTGACGGTGCGGCCCGCATTATGAACCGTGATTTGGATTTTGTGCTTCCTGCGGTGTCGGAGGATGAGCTGGGGCAGCTTTGCACGGCGTTTGAGATGATGCGGCAGTCCTTATTAAAAAATAATCGTGAGCTGTGGCGACAGGCGGAGGAGCGTAAACGGCTGAATGCCGCCTTTTCCCATGATTTGCGCAATCCGGTTACGGTGCTGAAAGGGTCGGCGAAGATGGCGAAGCAGTGCGCGTTGGACGGGACGGTGCAACGGGAGGAGTTGACGATGCACCTGACGCGTATTGAGGGATATACAGAGCGGATTGCGCAGTATGTCGATACGATGAGCAGTGTTCAGCGGCTCGAACAGGTTCCGGTGAAGCGGGAGGCGGTTACATTTTCCACTGTAGCCGGAGAACTGGAGGACGCGATACGCTTTGTAGTGTCGGATGGAGAGAAACGGATGTTATTTTATTGCGAGGGCGGCGGAGAATGTCTCCTGCTGGACAGGAATGTGCTGTTTCAGATTGCAGAAAATCTTGTGTCAAACGCGCTGCGGTTTGCGCGGCAGGCAATTTCGGTCACATTCTCTTTGGAGTCGGAGCTGCTTGTGCTCTCGGTTGCGGATGACGGCTGTGGGTTTTCCGAAGAATTGTTGAAGAACGGCGTGCAGCCCTTTCAAAAAGGCGACGGCGACACGACACATCCGGGAATGGGGCTGTATCTCTGCATGCTTCTTTGCCGGAAGCATGGCGGTTCCCTGCAAATCGGAAACGGGGAGACAGGTGCAAGCGTTCGCGCGACCTTAAAAATATCCGGAGATTTGAGCGATTTTTGAGATTTTCCGTTTATGCTTTCCTTGTACAAAAAAGGAAAGGAAGAATACAGTATGGATATTCAAGTCAAAGGGATTTCAAAGATTTACGGGGCGGGCGAAAATAAGGTCGTCGCCCTGAACCAAGCCGTTATGACGATTCATAACGGGGATTTTATTTCTGTTATGGGGCCGTCCGGCAGCGGGAAAAGCACCCTGCTTCATATCATCAGCGGCCTCGATATGCCCACCTCCGGAAGCGTATTGTACGGAGAGACAGACATTCACCATGGCGGGGACAGGGAGTTGTCCGCTTTTCGCCGCCGGAAAATCGGATTTATTTTCCAACAGTTCAATCTGCTGCCCGTGCTGAGCGCACGGGAAAATATTATGATGCCGCTGCTGCTTGACAGACGGCAGGCGGATGAGGCGTATCTGCAGGAGCTTGCGGCGTTTCTGGGGATTCAGGACCGTCTGACGCATCTCCCGCATGAGCTGTCCGGCGGGCAGCAACAGCGGGTGGCCATTGCGCGCGCCCTGATTGCGCGGCCCGATATTATTTTCGCGGATGAGCCGACCGGAAATCTTGACAGCAAAAGCGGCAGTGAGGTAATGCGGATGCTGTGCGGTATTCGGAAGAGAATGAATAAAACATTGGTCGTTATTACGCATGACCCGCAGATTGCGGCAATGGCGGCCCGCCGCTTCAACATTGTTGACGGCGTATTATCGGAGGTGACGGCAGAATGAAATCGTATCTGCAGCTTGCATGGAAGGAACTGAAGGCGCAACGGGTAACGGCTGTTCTGATTTTTATTGCGGTGGTGATGTCCTCCGTTATGACGACGGTAGTCGGTCGCTCTATCGGAATCTTACAGGCGATGCGCATGGAACAGGCGGAGGGATTAAATGGCAGCCGTTATGCTACTTTCCACCAGCTAAGCAAAGAACAGGCACGGCAGCTCCATGAGGATGCGCGTCTGTATGACGTGGGGGATTGGCTCTATGTCGGGGATTTGGAGCTTCCCGACAGCGGGCTGACCTTGGCGCTGCGGGAATATCACGATGGTGCGCTGGAGCGGTACAAGAATATCGGTCAGGTTATGGAGGGACGCCTGCCGGAGCGGGAAAACGAAATCGCGCTGCCGGAGGATGCCCTGAAATATCTTGGAGGCGGCATTGCCGTCGGTGATACGGTTTCCCTTGACCTTTCTGTCGGCGTGATGGACGGTTCCATTCCCCAATATGCGTATTCCGCGGAGTTTGCGGTGACGGCGATTCTGGAGAGTGATTTTTTCGGATATGCAAGCGGCTCCGTATCGGCAATTGTCGGGGTTGGGACGGCGGAGGCATTGCTGCCCGCAGAATACCTGTTTTACTCGACCGATTTCAAGACGCGCAGCAAAGCGGATTTTCAGGAAATCATCCGTGACCTTGCCGACAGATTACGGATTCCGGAGAACGTGATACAATATAATTGGGTGTTCCTTGATGCGCTTGGAATTTCCTACGGGGAAGCAGAAGGAACGGTCGATAACGCCGGCTTTTCCTTTATGGCGTTTGCCTGCGTGTCGGTAGGCGCGCTGGTATTGTTTGCGGCAGGGCTGGTCATTTATAATGTTCTCAGAACCTCTGTAGTCAGACGGATTCAGGCCTATGGGACGCTTCGCGCCATCGGCGGGGAGCGGGGGCAGCTCTATCGCATTGTGGCTTTGCAGCTGCTGATTCTGTGCGGCGGCGGTATCCCGATAGGGCTGCTTCTGGGGATTTGGTCGGCAAGAGGGATATTGCTTGCCGCGACGAATGGTATGGGCATCAACCCGAAGCTGTTTATGGCAAACAGTGAGGCGGAGCTTGCGGCCGCCATTTCTTCCGCCGGTACGGGAAATATCGGGTTTTTGTTTCTGAGTGTCGCGGTTACGTTGACGTTTGCCCTGCTTGCCGCTTTTCCTGCCGCGCGCTACGCTGCCCGTGTCTCACCTACGGTTGCCATGTCGGGACAGGCGGCAAAAATCCGCAGGCGTGGAAGGAAAACGGGAAAAATCCGCTGCTTTGAAGCCTATTATGCGCGGCTGAATATGAAACGTGGGCGGGGCAGGACGGTGATTACCGTTTTATCTTTGGTGATGAGCATTACCGTTTTTGTCGCCCTGCAAAGCTTTACGGGCATATTGGATACGAGCAGTAAGATGCGGGACATGTATCAGGGCGACTACGCGGTGACAAATGAGACGGTAGGCATGGACGAGGACGCCGTTCTTGCGCTGCGGGAACAGGAGGCGGTGGAGCATCTGGCGACGGCCAAGGTGACGGTCTTTGCGTCGGGGGATACGCTGCCGTTTGATACGGATTTGACGGTGCTGTCCCATGAAACACTGCAAATCGCGAGCATGGATGAAGCACGTTTTCTTTCCGCCGTCTCCGGCTTGAGCGAGCAGGACAGGCAGGATCTAAGCGCGGGAAGGGCGTGCCTGATCAAAAATCCGATTCCGTTTTCTTACGGGGGCGAGGAAGTCTCGCGTACGGAGCTTGCAGTGGGGGATGTCATTGCCGTTGGCGGATATTCCCTTCGCATAGCCGGGCTGGTGAATGTGCCGGTTATAATAAATAACAGTGGTTATATCAACGGGGTACAGATAATTGTAACGGATGATATTTATAATGAACTTGTAAATAGCACGCGTTATAGCGAGGTTTATCCCACACTGCGGCAGGGAGCAGACGCGGTGGCCTTTGAGACTTGGCTGGATCAATGGTGCGACGATATGCCGGGAACTCATTGGCTTTCCTATCGACAGGCGGACGCGCAGATGGAGGAGAGCTTCGCACAGTTGAAGCAGCTCTGTTGGCTGTTGATTTTCTTTGTCGGCGTTATCGGCATTTTAAACATCATCAATACGGTTTACGGCAACATTCATACCCGTGTCGCGGAAATCGGCATGCAGCGGGCAATCGGCATGAGCGCGGCCGGCTTATACAAGACTTTCCTCTGGGAAGGGGCATATTACGGTATAATAGCATCTGTTATTGGTGCGGTGTCGGGCTATGTATGCTGTGTATTGACAGGCGCCGCGACGACGGATGCCTTACGGCTTGTCCCGATTCCTTTCGCGTCGATTGCTGCTGCGTCCTGTCTGTCCGTTGCCGCCTGTCTGTCGGCAACCGCGGTTCCGCTGCGTGCAATCGCGCGGATGAACATTGTGGAGTCGATTGAGGCGGTGGAATAGGCAATGATGATATAATACAAGGAGGATGGAAAATGAGAAAACGTGCAGGGGTAGTTGTAATTAATCCGGAAACAGAGGAAATTCTTTTGATTGGAAGAAAAAAGAATAATCAAGAGCTTTATTATGTTATTCCCGGTGGCGGCGTGGAAGAAAATGAAACATATCTTGAAGCGGCACGCAGAGAACTGCTTGAGGAATTGGATTTAAATCTTGGTGATATACATTATTTCTTCTCAAAAGATGAAGAGGTATATTATTATTCTCTGAGTACGGAAAAAAGGGAATTTATTATTCATGGAGAAGAGAGCGTTCGCCAAAACAAAGAGAATTTGTATATTCCAACCTGGGTGAAAATAGAAGATATGAAAAATATGAACATTTTCCCCGGTGAACTTTTCGATGAATTGCAGAAATCGGACCCGGATAAACCGTGGTAAAAGACAGTAATTGTATCAGACGTACTTCTCTGAGCGACTGTCGATTCATGACATTTTAGGTACGATTCATGCACGATAACTCCTTGCGGTACAGATATTGTTTATACTGAACGACGTAGCCTGAATGGCTGCATACATAAAATAGGAGGAGTGTTTTAAAATGAAAAAAATGAAAAAAATTGGTTCCCTTGTACTGGCGCTTGCGATGTGCGTCTCACTGGCTGCCTGCAGCGGAGATGACCTTGAGTCTGATGCAGGTACCGCTGAGCCCGTCAACGCGAGCAGCACTGAAGGTGATGAGAATGTCGTCACCGATGAGGCGCTTAAGCCTCTGGCCGAGGTATATAACGAGATCGCGCCCGTCTTCAATGATGCGTATACGACCGCTGAAGCCAACGGTTGGCTGAACGACGAGCAGACAGCCGCCGAACTTGATGCGCTGACAGGTACGCTCAGCTACATCGCCTCCGGGCTGACGGATGACCCTTCCAAGCTGGAGGATGCTGACATTGACGCTCTGATTGAACAGCTCCAAGTGATAAGTTCAGCCATGGAGGAACTGACTGAGCGGGTTTCCGTTCCTTATGGGGATGCGGAATAACGCAGAAGTATACGGTAAGAAGAACTGACGGTGGTCAGTCTCGTGAAAGCGACGGATGCGGACAAATCCACGTCCGCCGCTTTTCATTATGATGCAGAACTGCATCCACTAATTATCATAAGGAGGAAAATTTTATGGGACTGTTTACAAATAAGAATAAACCCTGTATCTTGTGCGGCGAACCTACCCCTCGGCTGTTTCCAACCACAGTGGAGGGACAGCCCATCTGCGGCAATTGCAAGGGCAAAATCGATCTGCCGGATGGCGTTTTTTTCGGGATGTCCTTGGAAGACGTCCGGAAGTACATGGCTTTTTACGATGAGAACAAGGCTCTGCGGGATATTTATAAGGAAACCTTATGGGTTCCCTGCGGCGGTTGGAACGACCGGCTGTCTCTGGATATGGATCACAAGTTGTTCCGCATCCGCGATAAAGGAGACGCCATGGTTCTGGAAGGCTCCGCTCTCAAGGGCTTCCGTATCTTAGAGGATGAGAGGGTGCTGTATGAAAGCAGTCCGGCAGGTCTCAAGCACCACCCTTCCGATATCCCTGCCCGGGTACAGAACCTGGTTCCCATCATCACCCAGTTCCATATGCAACACATGCAGTATGAACATATGCAGGAGATAGAAAGGCGGATGCAAGAGCAGAGCGACGGCAAGACCTCCTCCTCTATCTCCGGCTATATGGAGCCCCCCCGGTTTACTCATCAGGTTATCGAACATTTCCATGTGGAGCTGACACTGGACCACCCTTACTGGGGCGGCACCCGCAGTCTGGAGTACACCCAGACCCCCCGTTTTGACGACACCTGCCCGGATGCCGGTGAATTCATGGATAAATACAATAAGCATACGAAAACCCTGCATACTCTGGCTCTTGACCTGATGAGCTTCATTAATCCCGACGCCCGGGAGATAAAAGCGGGCCCCGTCCCTCAGAAGATTGCCATTGCCACCGATCCGGTAAAGGAGATTCAAAGGTACAAGTCGCTGTTGGATTCCGGTGCTATCACGGAGGAAGAATTTACTGCCAAGAAGAAGCAGCTGTTGGACATTTAAGATTAGGAGGCTGTTCTATGAAAAAAAGACTGCTTGTTTTCCTGCTGACCCTTACCTTGGCGCTGTTTCTTGCCGCCTGCGGCGAGGATGCGGGAGATGTCAGTCCTTCCGCTGCCGTAGAGTCCGATGCTGCCGTGAAAGATAACAGTCCTTCCACCGGTGAATCCGATATACCTGTCTCCGCCATGGGCGACAGCGGAAGCTGGGCGGTATACTGGTATCTCTGTGGCAGTGATCTGGAGAGCAATTACGGCTGTGCCACTACGGATTTGTCGGAGATGATGGAGGTGGAGCTGCCTGAGAACATCACCGTGGTCATCCAGACCGGTGGTGCGTCTGTCTGGCAGGACGACCGGATGGATCCGGGCAAGCTCCAGCGCTGGGTTTACAACAACGAGGGGCTGGCGCTGGTGGAGGAACAAGAGAGCGCCAGCATGGGCGACGCCCAAACCCTGTATGAATTCCTGGACTTCGCCAACACCAACTATCCTGCCGACAAGGTGGCGGTCACCTTCTGGAACCACGGTGGCGGCTCTGTTGACGGCGCGGCCTTTGACGAGCTGTACGACCTTGATTCCCTGAATCTGGTTGAGATGTACCGGGCCTTCAACGAGGTTTGGCCCGCCAATGCGGATAACCCTGCCTTGGAGCTGGTGGGCTTTGATACCTGCCTGATGGCTACGGTGGATGTGGCGGCGGTGTTCCGGAACTTCTCCAAATATCTGGTGGCCTCCGAAGAGGTGGAGCCAGGCAACGGCTGGCTCTACTCCGGATGGCTGACTGAGCTGGCCCTGAATCCGGGCATGAACGGAGACGATCTGGGCATTGCCATCTGTAACAGCTATTACGAGGGCTGTGAGGCCATGGGCACTGAGGGGCAGACGACCCTCTCCGTTACCGATCTGACAAGGCTGGCTCCGCTGATGGACGCTTATGAAAGCTTTGGTCAGGAGGCTTTTGTGGCGGCATCGGAGGACCCCGGTTTCTTTGCACGGTTGGGCCGCGCCGCCGCTCAGAGTGAGAATTACGGGGGAAATACCCGGGAACAGGGCTACACAAACATGGTGGATCTGGGACACCTGGCCCGTCAGACGGCTTGGATGCTGCCCTCCGCGCAAAGCGTTTGCGATGCGTTAGCGGATTGCGTTATTTATCAGGTGGGCGGACCCTACCGCGCCGAGGCAACCGGGCTGAGCTGCTACTATTCCTATAACGGCGATGTGGATAACTTCAACGGTTATGCGGATGTTGGTACAGGGGTGGCGTTCAAATATCTGTATGCCTATGGACTGACCGGCGAGCTGGGCGAGGGTGGGGAAGAATATCTGGCCTCCTTGGACATTCAGGAACTGCCCCATGTGGCTACCTTGGCCGACTCCGATTGGGATGGTGCGCCTTTAGATGTGAACGACGAGGGTTCCTCTTTCCTGACGCTGGGGCCGGAGGCCAACGATATTTTGGCCGGCATAGGCTTCTCTCTGTTCCATGTGGATGAGGAGAACGATATGATGCTGTTGCTGGGCACCGATAATGACATCATTGCTGACTGGGAGAACGGTGTATTCTATGACAACTTCCGAGGCGTGTGGGGCGCCATTGACGGTTGTTTGGTATACATGGAGCTGTCCTTCGAGGGGGAAGATTACAACCTGTACTCCGTACCCATCCTGCTGAATGGCGAGGAATACAACCTTCAGGTGGCATATGATTTCTCAGACGAGGTGTGGTCTGTTCTGGGGGCTACCCCGGGACTGGATGAGTCCGGCATGGCTGCCAAGGAATTGCGTCTGTTGAAGGAGGGCGATGTCATTACTACCATCCGCAAGATAGCCTCCTTCAGCGGGGATGACGATTTTGAGATGTACACCGCCGAGGAGCTGACCGTGACGGCAGACACCTCCTTCGGGGAGGCACCGCTGCCTGACGGACAGTACGCCATGGTCTTTGAGATGTGGGACGCCGCAGGCAACAGCGTCTACTCGGATGCCGTTACCTTTGACTGTGCTGACGGCGAGAT
>CAMWYL010000013.1 GCA_947178465.1 uncultured Lachnospiraceae bacterium
AGTCTTATATGGCTGCATTTTTGAGCGCGGTTCTGTTGTTTACTTCCGTGGATTATACACAGGTGCAAGCTGCGGAGCTGCCGGGGGAGAATTTTGAGAATCTTTCCGAGGACCCAGAGAAGGAACCGTCCTTCGATGAGAGTGAGGGAGAATCGGGAGAAAGTCCGAGCACGCCGGAGTCTTCTGAATCAGGCGAAAACGATACGGAATCATCAGAGTCTTCCGAAGCGAGCGAGACGGAGCCGGAATCGACGGAGAATTCCGGTTCAAGTGAGACCGATACAGAATCAACAGAGGATTCCGAGTCAAGTGAGACGGACACGGAAGAGACTGATGTGACGGAAGAAAATACGGAGGAGCTTCCGGAAGAGGAGCAGACCTCTCAGCCGTCGGAGAGTGCGGAAGTGGTGGAATTTGTCAGAACGCCGGAGGGAGCCATTCTTATTACCGGATTCGAGCCGCTGCCGGAGGACGTTACATATCTGATTCTTGAGGAGAAAGGAACCTTGGAGGATGCGGTGTCGCAGATGCCTGATGCTTTGAAGGCGCGCGCGTATGCTTATGTTTATACGGAGGAACCGGAAGAAGAGGAAGAGCCGGAAGAACAGGAGGAGCAGGCAGAGGCCGAGGAAGGCGGCGAGCAGGGAACGGAAGCGCAGGAGCCTGTTTTGCGGGAATTGGAAATCCCTGTAAGTTGGAGATGCAGCGAGGATTATGAGAATACAGAGTTGGAGCAGTATGAGTTTCAACCTAAATGGAATAACAACAGTTATGTTTACGAGGCAGAGGATGCAGAGCAACTTCCCACGATAACTGTAAGCTTTGAAGAGAAGAAGCTGACGGCAGAGGGGGCTGTAGCGACACAGGAGGAGCTGGAAGCGGCGCTTTCGGCAGGTGTGCCCGAGATTACATTGACTGCGGATATTCCGCTGACTGCCACAATGACAGTGCCTGCGTCAGCGGACATCGTGCTGGACGGACAGGGTTTCTCTCTGTACAGAGGCGAAGATGAGAACGGCGCGTTCACCGGCACGATGCTCTATCTGAGCGGCACCGGGGATGCGGAGGATATGGACGGTTCGCTGACACTCACGAATATTTGTGTGGACGGGCAGAGTGAAAGCACGGAAAATCATGCAGGTTCTTCCGCGATTATCAATTATGGCCGCCTGTTCCTGGACGAGGGAGCGGTTATCAAAGGAAACCATAATTATGGTACATATACGCAGAATGAGGATGAAGAAAAGAAAGCGGTAGTATACGCCTACGGCGGTGGTATACAAGTGTACGGAAAGCTTACGGTAATGGAGAATGCGTCCGTTACGGGGAATTTTGCGGATGTGTTCGGAGGCGGCGTTTATCTGGCGGACGGTGCGACGCTCTATCTCCATGCGGACGTGATTCAGGATAACACGGTGACGGCCGATTCAGGATATGGCGCGGATCTGTACGCTGCAAACGGAAGTACCGTTTATTACAATACAGCTATTGATATGACGCGGGAGGGCTTCCATATCTGTGAGGGAGCGGTTTTAATCGGACTGGATGCGTCGATGACGTATGCGGATATTCCTGTGGATAATAATATTGAGGTTTATGTTAATGTATCTGAGAATAGCGGGTACACTCGGGAGCAGGTGATAGAGCTTGAGAATAAATTAGAGCAGATGGGGTATAAGGTTCTGTCAAAAAGAACAGATATTGACACGACAGATTTGAGAAACTGGTATGTGTATGACCATTATGAGGAGGCTGCATGGAATGCCCTTGGAAGGAAATGGGAGCAGGAATATGGAGGAAATTATAAAAGAAAGTACTATGCCTATATTCCGTCAAGTTATTACTACAATAATACGGTGCAAAATCCTGTTTATACGATTGCGGACTGGTTGAAACGACAGGATGATTATTATAATCCGACATTAAATAGCATGACTTTGGCGCAGTTTAAAGAACATATTTACACAAGGAATGAAGACAGATGTCCGAAAATGACCTTTGTAGGGTATGGGCAGCCTGCTTATACAGATTTCTTGTTCTATGACCCGGAATCCGATGGAGAAAAAGTTGTAAATTTTGATGTGGACAGCTCACAGGTGCATATACATACATTGGAAGGCAGTGGTTTTCTGGTCAATACTGGTATTGATGAAGCGGGCAATCTGTATGGGTATTTGGTTTATTATGTTTATGAAAATAAGCCCATAACTACGGAGACAACCACGGTAACAAAGACACAAGCAACTTCTTTGCGCATTTATAAGATAAATGGTATTAAAGCAGATGAATTGCATCAAACAGCGTCGGAGGCTGTCAGAGCAGGGTTGTTGGGGACTCCAATCAAAGAAGTGAGCGGATTTGATTGGGATGATAACATGAGCATACAAATCAAGGCAACGCCCGGTAAAATAGAAGTCAGACAGCAACCTGCCTCCGAGACTGCGGATATAAATAAAAGCAGCTTCGTGTTGGAATGTGCTTTGTCTGATGGCAGTAAGTACAGTGGTTTTGGACCACTGGTAGGGTATACTACAGACAATGGGACGCATACCTGTTCGCGAGCCAGCAGTTTTACCTATTCTAATTTGCGGATGTATTTCACAAATCCGGAATTTGAGCAGAAGGATATGCTTAATCCGTTAGAAGAGGCGGATTTTACACAACAAGGAACGCAGAAGTACTTTATAAATCTTTTTGGAAGTGCAGAATTGGAATACAATACAAGCCCTGAATTTGGGCAATATCAAGAGTATTTGAAGCTGATGCAAAACGAAGGGATTGCGTTGATTACGGACAGAAATACTCCGTTTGAGGATTATCTTGGAGACGCGAATGCTCCTGATTCGAATCTTTGCGAGATTAATAAGAGTGATGGCGATATTCTTTCCGTGGATTCTCTTGTGGAACAGATCAGTGCATATATAAATGCTAAGGATCCTAAGACTACAGATATGCGGCATAAACTTGAAGGAGACGGGGCAGTTCTGAAGAAAGCGAATCCGAACCAGTCCATCGGCAATATATGGCTGAAGTCCGCATCAGGTAATGCACAGATTAGGAGTTTAAATGGAGACTCGCTTCCGGAAAGCGGCTTTGCAATCCAAATTATGGACGATATTACATTCTATGATGGAAATGCAGATCAACTGAAAATAAACTATGAGATTTTAAAACCAAACGGCAGTAGAGTAGTGTTTAATGTTACTTCCGGTTCTCAGGAACTGCCGGACGGAGATGCGGAGTCAGTTCTCACTTTAAGCGGAGAATGGGGAGAGACTGATGATGGAATATCTTTAAGGCCGGAGCCGTTTATCGTGGCAAAGGATCGTGTGGAATGGCCTGCGGGGCGATATGCAGTGAAACAGACAATCAACAAGGATAGAGAAGCCTCTATACATGGCTATGCTTATTTTGACTTGACATGGAATGATGCATCGTCACCGATAGTTTCTGCTCCAACATCGTCAACATCAAGCGTGGAGAGTGAACCCGAGCAGGAGAGCACTCCGGCTCTGACACAGCTGACGCCTGCCAGCGAGCCGATAATCCCGGAGGAGCCTGTTCCCCCTGTGGAAGAGCCTGTTCCCGGGCCGGTATCGAATGAAATACCGGAGCCGAAGACGGGCGAGGCTTCACATGTGCAGATTTATGCGACCATCGCCATGATTGCGGGACTTTCCTATGTGATGCTGTATTTTGCGGATGATGAGCGGGGCATGACGGAGGAAAAGAAGAAGGAGATTATAGGCAGTATCGTGAGATGGGCCAAGAGAGGCAGAGGAAAGCGCGTAAAGAGGTATATCGCGCTTATGGTGGTATTCTTTATCCTGGTATACTATCACAGCATCGGCAAATGTGTTCCGCCGGAATATCAGGAGCTGTGCAATGAATAATAAAAAGCGTACTTCTCTGCATTGGATAAGAGCAGGACTGTTTTTGGTGACAGTGATATGTCTGCTCAAGATAGGTAATGAATATTATTTAAGTGTGCGACATAAAAGCAGACAACAGGATCTGAGTGCGCTTCTGCGGACGGAGGAGCGCACGACAGGGCTGCTTCCCCAAGCTACCGTTGAGCTGGAGCAACAGGCTGCTGCGGTGCGGAATCAACAGCCTGAGGCGCCGGAGGAGAAAGAGCCGGAGCCTGTAATCATGGATAAGTTTGAAGAGCTTTATGCGCGAAATAATGATTTGATCGGGTGGCTGACCATTCCGGAGACGGTAATTGATTATCCGGTAATGCAGTGCGAGGATGATGAATATTATCTTCATCACGGCTTTTACGGCGAGGTGGATAAGTACGGCTGTCTCTATGTGAGAGAACGTGCGGATGTCAACACGCCTGGGACGAATTTCCTTATTTACGGACATAATATGAAGGACGGCACCATGTTTGGCAGCCTTGACGAATACAGAAGCAAGTCCTTCTATGAGGAGCATCCGCTCCTTTATTTTGACACGCTCTATGAGGAGCGTACCTATGAAATCGTTGCAGTCTTTTTGTCACAGGTCTACAGAGATGATGAGGACGTGTTTAAGTACTATCAGTTCTATGAGGCGGATACAGAGGAGGAATTTCGCTCCTTTTATGAGAATATCAAGAAGCTGTCCCTTTATGAAACAGGGGTTACCGCGGAGTATGGGGATACGTTTCTGACGCTTTCGACCTGCGCCTATCATGTAAAGGACGGCCGACTTGCCGTGGTGGCGAAATATGTAGAGAATGGATCAGAGTAAAAAGAATAGGGATATGAAAACGCAAGCTCAACGAGCTTGCGTTTTTGTAACAGGGGCAGCAAGAATCGAACTCGCGTTGACGGTTTTGGAGACCGCTGTTCTACCGCTGAACTATGCCCCTTTGCATCTATCGTCAGTGAGGTGTTTTCTGCAAATCCTCACTGACGAGGTATAGTATACCACAGGATATACCTCGAATGCAAGTATAAATTTATTTTTGTATCGGCTTTTGTATCGAAGTCAGGCTCTGTCTTTATTTGCAGCCTTTTTCAGCTGATCCTGAACAACATATCGCTTAACGGTACGATCAGTATGGGCAAAGATAACGTACAGTATTTCGTCCAAATTCATGCCCGAATCGAAGGCCTTATGAAGCGTTGCATCCAGACCGCATTGTGAGAGCTGGTTGTCAAAGTCTGCCGCTTTTTCGTTCATTGTAGATCTGTCGTCTTTAAAAATACTCATTGTCCTCCGCCTTTCTCCGAATCCTGCCTGAATAGGCAGGACCGGTGTTAATTCCCACCTTTTAGTATAGCAATACATGGCAAAATGTCAAGTTTTTAAATAAATAACGTGTGGTTTTGCAAGAAAATGACATATTAATTGACACTGTTTTAACGGTATCGTATAATAATATATAAATAGAGGTCTGGAAGGGAGTAGGACATGCAGGCATTTGATAAAGATGAATTTTGGCAGAAAATTTCTGCCCTGTATGACGAAGCACGGGAAAACAATTATTTTCTGCGGCTGAATGAGGAGCGAACCAGAGAGCTCAAGGCTGCGTATATAAATGTTTACATACCGATTGAGAATTTGGGTCATTATAATGACGAGAAGATTATGAGAAAGATGATGACCATGATGGTATCCGTATACAAGCTGGATAAGGAGCCGATGAGTAACGGCGGGGATCTGATACAGCTTGTGAATTCCGTGAAATATGATGGGAAGTATCTTTATTTGTATTTTGCGAAGATGTCGGTTATGAAGCTTCGCAGATTTGAGCTTGGCCTTTCGCAGAAGCAGGTTGCGGAGCGGGCGGGATATAATGTATCTACGATAAGGAACTGCGAACTGTTTAACTGCGACCTGTCAAGACAGCCGGAAAATCTGGTTTATAAGCTGGCTTCCGCGTTAAAATGTGAGCCTGCGGCCCTGATGATGTGATGGAGGAAATTTGAATGAATAATTATACATTTAGCGACATGGAAATTGATGCTATAGGAGAGATCTCCAATATCTGCCTTGGATCTTCGGCCTCTACATTAAGCAAACTGGTCAACCATTCGGTAGACATAACGCCGCCTCGGGTTGAGATTATTGAGAAGGGTGAGTATGCCAAGAATGTTTCCGATAAGAAGGTTTTTGTCAAGGTAAACTATGTGGAGGGACTGAAAGGGTGCAGCATCCTTATGCTTGAGGAGGCGGACGCAAAGAAAATTGCGGATCTGATGATGGGTGGAGACGGATATGGCAGCTTTGCCCAGATGGAGTTTGGTGAGATGCATTTGAGTGCGGTATCTGAGGCGATGAATCAGATGATGGGAGCCGCAGCGACCTCCATGAGCATTATGCTGGAGAGAAAGACGGATATTTCGACGCCGGATGCGCAGTTTATGGACGATGGGGAGTATATTGCGTATGAGTTTCCGAACGAAGAGAAGTTTGTAAAGGTAGGTTTTCGCATGCAGATAGGAGATATCTTCAGCAGTCCTATCGTGCAGCTCTATCCGCATAATCTGGGGAAGGCAATCAGTGATCTGTTCCTGATCAAGAAGGCGAAGGAGAAGGTATGACATCGGATGTGTGCAGATGAAAGGAAAGGGATAGGGAAAATCAAAAGCGAACGGATTAAGACTGCCATGGAGCAGATATATTATTTTACGAAGAAGATAAAATATGACCATGTTTCCTCTTTTGCGGGGCATGCAGCTCTGTTTGTGTTGATGTCTTTAGTGCCGATGCTGATGTTCTGTGTGTCGATGTTTCAATATCTTCCGATAAATATGGGGGGAATAAGATCCTATGTGTTGACAGTTATTCCGGGGGAGCTGGAGCCGCTTCTGCAACAGATTATTGAGGAGGTTTACGGAAGTACGACAATGCTGCAGTCATTTACCATGCTGATGACGCTTTTCTGCGCATCCAAGGGCGTATATGCGGTTATCATAGGCATGAATGCGGTGTATGGCATCAGAGAGACGAGGGGCACGATTGCGATGTATGCGCTCGCCATAATATATGTGCTGATATTTTTCCTGATGCTCGGTCTTACAATGGTACTGATTGTATTGGGAAATAACCTCTTTGGAGCTTTGGTTCGGTATATACCGGGGCTGGTGCTGTTTGAGCGGCTGTTTCGGTACGGGAAATATGTGTTTACCCCGTTGCTGTTGGTGGCACTGTTTATGCTGATATATATGAAGATGCCGAATAGGAAATCGCGCATTCAATATGAGTTTCCGGGGGCTGTCTTTTCAACAGTGGTTTGGTTGATATATTCGTGGGGATTTTCGTTTTACATAGACAATTACGCGAACTATTCCGTGACCTATGGGAGCCTTGCCACGATTGTAATTTTCATTTTATGGCTTTACGGTACGATGAATATTGTATTCATAGGCGCGGAGATCAATGTGGCGCTGCGAAAGTTTGCGGAGTACGGTTATAATTACATATATGTCACGGAATATTATAAAAATTTGTATCATATGGATGAATAAACGCAAGCCATTTGGGCTTGCGTTTTTTATATCCTATAGGAAATTGGGGCAACGTGAATCACTTCAATAAAAAGCGAAGCTTTTTGCAATCGAGTGTACAATGCAATGGCATCATTGCAATTGCACTCGATTTTTTTACTACCGGTCGTTAATAATAATCACATATGACGAGGATATATAAGCATCCTGGTCATTGTAGATAACATGTGTCCATCCGACATCCAGAATTTCCACAATTTCAAAAACCGTGCCTTCATCAACGGTTGCGAGTACCTTGCCGTCCTCGGTGGGTGCATTGCGGACATTTACCCGCGTGGAGGTTTTGCCCTGCAGAACGGGAGCAGCCTCCTGTGCCTCGGGAACAGGCTGTCCGTCATCCTCGGCCAATGTGACAGGCTGATTTTCGACAAAGGGTACTTCTCTGATAACGGCTGTCTCAGATTCAGTTGTATCAATATATCGCGGTCTGGTCACGATGCATACGATAAGAAAGCATATGGATAGAACCATTAATGTTATAACACCTATCAGTATGCGGTTGATTGTCGTTTTCTTCATATCAATCACCATCCCCTGTTGTTTGCCGGTTAAATAAATACTTTATGGAGCCTGGAACGGTATCCGGCTACGACCCGTGGTGTATAAAAGACAGTATACTCTATGTAAGGCGACTTGGCAAGAAATCAACAAAATTATGCAAAATGCCAATAAATCGGTAATAAAATTGTAACATTTATGGAAAAATAAAGTCCTTCGGTTTTTCCGAAGGACTTTATCCTGATAGATTATAAACAGAAAGCTGTCTAGGGGACTTGAACCCCCGACCTCCGCCTTACCAAGGCGACGCGCTACCGACTGCGCCAAGACAGCAAAGCATAACAACACATATTATTGCCACTGACAGATATCTTATCATAAAAACGGCATTCTGTCAAACTTTTTTTCTCTTTTTCTTGAGGCTTATGCTGCGAAGAGGCAGTCAGGAAACGCCGCGATGCCCTTTTGCGGGATAGTCACGGCGTTTTGACCGAAATTGAAATGGTATGTTATTCCGTCTCAATTTGTGGAATCACAGTGGTATCAGGTGATATTGGGAGCTGTACACCGGGATCCGGAGTCGGAGTGGGATCCGGAGTCGGAGCAGGATTCGGATTTTGTGCAGCCTGTAGCTCAAGAGTCTGCTGAAGGATTACTTCTTGTGCGTTCGGTGCGGCAAAGAAATCGCTGTTGTGCGGGCACATCTGCGAGGGATCCGTGAGATCCTCTTCTGAGTCCGGATCCTTTTCTTCCACGGGAGCCGTCAGTACGCTTCCGAGAGAGATATCCTGCAACCGTGTCGGAATCTGTTCCACGAGCGAGGGAACCTTAAACGGACACTCCTCTGCTGCTATAAAACCGGAGTAGGCACACACGTTTGAGAGGACGTGTACATCGCAGTATTCGGTCGGTACGGTTCCTTCCGCAAAGTATTCCGTACGGACATGCTCATCGCAGACTCCGGCAATCGGAAGCCGGCCGGACTTAGAGCATACGGCAGCCGTAACAATGCCGCCGGGCATTGGGAAGGACTTGTACTCCAGGTTCTCGTGTATCTTTGACATAACCGCCCGCCACAGGGTTTTGGCAAGATTTTTCTCGTCTGTACTGGTAAGGCTTACATTGTTGTCAAAGCCCACCCATACGGTAGCCGTATAGTATGGGGTGTATCCGCTGAACCATACATCCTTGTAATCCGATGTGGTGCCGGTCTTTCCCGCGATTGCCATATTAGGGAAGCGACAGCGACCGCCGGTTCCGGAGTTGATTACATCCTGCATGGCGCTTGTCAGAAGCCATGCGGTAGTAGCTTTGATAACCTGTGTGGTTTCCGGCTGTGTGTTGTCAATTATAATATTTCCGTTATTATCCACGATTTTTGTATAAAACTTTGGTTTGATATAGGTACCGCTGTTGGCAATTGCCGCATATGCGGCGTTCAGCTCCAGGTTGGTAACACCGTCCGTGATACCGCCGAGCGCCAGAGGCTGTCCGATGTCGGAGAGCACGGTTCCGTCACTCAGTACACGCCGCTCGACAAGCGTGGTGAAACCAAAGTTTTGCAGATAGTCAAATCCAAGCTGCGGCGTTATCTGTGTGAGCGCCTTTACCGTTATAACATTTGCTGACCACTCGATCGCATATCGATAGGAGAGCAGTCCTCGGTAGGTGCTGCCCCAGTGGTTTGCAACAGGTCTGCCGTTCGCGTAGCTGTAAGGGGCGTCATTCTGCACGGAGGCCAGCGTCATGCCCGCACTGTCAAGTGCAGGAGCATAAGTGGATACCACCTTGAAGGTAGAACCGGGCTGCCGGGTTGTATTTGTGGCACGGTTCAGGGTACGGCTGCCCTCTTTCGGGCCGCGGCCGCCGACAATGGCAATAACATAGCCGGTTGACTGGTCAATGATTGTCAGGGACGCCTGCGGCTGCGGGGTGAGCGTGATGCGCTCGCCGTCCACCTTGTCTCCTTCGGACATAACGGCCGCCTTATATTCCTCAATAGCTGCATAAGCATCCTCCTGTGAGGTATACAGCAGATTGAAGGAAGCATTCTTTTCCTTAAAATAAGTCTTGAACATTTCGGTGCTGTGATTTTCCTTCTCGCCGTTTGCCTTTTCAATGGTAAGAACATAATTCAAATACCATTTGGTGTTGGCAGGATAAAGCTCCTCGTCACCAAATACCTCATCACAGACAGCCTGAATATCAGGGTCTTGTGTGGTATAGATCCGGAGCCCGCCGCTGTAGAGCATGTTGTAGGCCTGTGTTTCGTTGAATCCCTTGATCTCCATCAGGTCATTGAGAACCTGCTCGGTAACCTCGTCTACAAAGTATGTATAGACTGCATTTGCTTCCATTTCCTCATTCACTTTGGCAATCCGGTCGTAGACCTCATCCTTGATGGCAGCGTCATATTCCGCCTGTGTGATATAGCCCTGATCAAGCATGTTCTTAAGCACTTTATCACGTCTCTTGATATTTTCTTCCGGATGGGATATCGGATTGAGTTTGGAAGGATTTTGCGTAATCGCGGCAATAACCGCACACTCAGACAAAGTCAGCTGATAAGGCTCCTTGTCAAAATACCGCGATGCGGCAGCCTTGACTCCAAGCGTATTCTGTCCAAGGTTGATGGAGTTCATGTATGCCTCTAAAATTTCCTCTTTGGTCATCTTTTTCTCAAGCTCAATTGCCAGATATTGCTCCTGAACCTTTCGCTTGATCTTCTCAATGTTGTCGTCCTGATTTACCCAGTTGTCAAATACGTTGTTCTTAATAAGCTGCTGTGTGATGGTGGAAGCACCCTGCGACAGGCTTCTGGTCTCAACAACCGCCATGGCGGCACGCATGATTCCCTTGATATCAATGCCGTTGTGCAAATAGAACCGCTCGTCCTCAATCGCGACAAAAGCATCCTTGAGATATTGGGGAACCTGATCGATTCGCACGGGGCTTCTGTTGGAATTGGCCGCAACAAGCTTGGTTATCTCATTTCCCTTGGAGTCATAAACGACCGTGGCGTAAGCCGTAGGCATAACGGACACGGGGTCAATGTCGGGAGTAGAGCGCAGGATGCCCTTAAAAACACCGATTGCCAGACAGCTTCCGGTAATGGCCAGTGCGAGCACCGCTATAAGAGACAGCTTTAGCGCGGTAACAAAAAACATTTTTTTCAATTTTATGGTTTTTGAAGTCAGGGATTTTTGGATTTTATGAATCCCTTTTTTCCCGTAATTCATAGAGTCACCTCCGATTTGAAAAACATAATACATTAATACTATCTAATCATTATACCAAATCATGGGGTATAAATAAAGTTTTTTTTATGAACGGCATTTTTATAGTATTCTGGGCAAAGTTCTTACTTTTTATACAGGGATGTGTTAAGATAGAATGGAACAGATTGGCTGCGGAAAGAAATGAGGATTGGTATGGAGCATACGGAATACGAGAATTTTATCCTGCTTACGAAGGGAGCTACGGCGGAGCTCGTGGAGAAAAAGTCGCGGTTTATCGCCACGGTCCGTCCTGTCGCGAGTGAAGAGGAGGCAATGGCCTTTATAGAGGAAATGAAGAAAAAATATTATGATGCGAGGCATAACTGCTCAGCCTTCGTAATAGGAAGCAGGGCGCAGCTTACCAGAAGCAGCGATGACGGAGAGCCGAGCGGCACCGCGGGAAGACCCATGCTGGAAGTGTTGCTTGGCAGTGAAATCCGCAATATTGCCGCGGTGGTCACGCGTTACTTCGGTGGGACACTTCTGGGAACAGGCGGTTTGGTGCGCGCTTATTCAGGGGTTCTTAAGATGGCGTTGGAGGACTGTGAGACGGCACGGCAGCAGTTTGGTGTGAAGCTTCGGATTGGGGTGGATTATAACAGCGTAGGGAAGCTTCAGCATTGGCTTGCGGGGAAGCAGATACGAATTGTTGACAGTGTTTATGCGGAGAAAGTGGATATAATAGTTGTTATTCCGATTGAGGAGTATGATGGCGTTTGCAAAGAGCTGACAGAGCTTACGAGTGCGCAGGCGGTGTTGGAGGAGGTGGAGAGGTTATATTATGTTTGAAATCCGACGCAACCGCCTCCTCGCAGACGATTTTGCTACACATTTAATTTAATTTTATCGATTCCTGAGATATTACGAGAAGAGATATACATAAAATCATTTTCTATATGTGTACACCCCGATAGCTTTAGCGGAGTATTCATTACTTTTATTTTTTCTAATGTATCTTTATTCCAAAGGGCGATTTCCGAGCAGGGGTAAGATACTGTTATCAGCATATCCTTACATATTCCCGCGCAAACAAACATTTTCTTGTGCGCATTCTTCATTGACGTCTCAACTTCAAAGTTCCGCATACCCATTTTGAAAAGTTTTCCATCATGACTTGCGGCATATAAAATTTCTCCGTCGATATACAGGCTGCCGATATTTTTCTTCCCTAAAACAAGTTTTTTTTCAATGGAAAGAGTAGATTTATCCAAGAGCAGCAATTTCCCGTCTACTGTTCCGCAAATCAAGTATGGATCATATGTTTTCATGCTCCACATACTGCTATCGGAAACAATAAACTCTTTCATCAGATACGACTGTTTGTCAAGGGTAATTATTTTTCCGTTTCGGATGGAACAATAAAGGGTATCATGATCAACGGCCATCCCGCATATATCAGAACTTAAATCATTGCCTAACTGCCACTTGCCAAGCAGCTCATAATTCTTTTGGTTTAATACATAAAGTGTGCAAAAATCATATATAAAAATCCGTTCATCATCTGCAATCAGTTTTCTTGACAATCCTTCTTTTTCGAAAACCGTCCTTTGACAGATAATATCCCGAGAGTGTTTATCGATTTTAAGTAAATCTTTCCCACACATACAGTCAATACACTGCTCTGTAACATGGAAACCTGTAACGATTCCGCCCAACTCTGCCATGTGTTCCATACTTTCACCTCGTAGATTTCCGATTTTCCGCTCTGATTATATCACAACCGATTTTTGGTTTCAAGCTGCTTCGAGCCGTCAGCCTGAAAGATAAAAGGGACAACCTATGGCAGTGATTGATATAAACCCGTTTTTGTGGTAATATTTTATTTAGATATTATAGCGATACAGAGATGAGTTTATCGCGGTGCCAAGAAAATTTCTTGGTATAAGATTGCCTAAAGGGAAAAGGAGAGAGAAGAAATGAAGAAGCTTACAACAGGAAAAATCTGGCTTTTTGCAGTCGGACAGTTTGGATGGGCGTTGTTATCAGGCATTATTTCAAATTGGCTGGTGTATTTCTATCAGCCTGACGAGACGGCAGTCAGTCAGGGACAGACTGTTTTTATCCCGCAGGGATTGGTGATTCTGGGAATTTTTACGGTGATTGGCGCAATCACTGCCTTTGGACGAATCTTTGATGCCGTAACGGACCCGCTGATAGCTTCATGGTCTGACCGGTGCAAATCCAAGCAGGGGCGGCGGATTCCGTTCCTGAAATGGGCGTCTCTGCCGTTGGCGTTATCAACGATTCTGGTGTTCTGGTCGCCGATAACCAAGACGAGCTGGATCAATGCGGGCTTTCTGTTTCTGATGGTAATGTGCTATTATCTGTCCATCACGGCATACTGTACGCCGTATAACGCGTTGATACCGGAGCTGGGACATACGCAGCAGGAACGACTTAATATATCAACTGTTATTTCATTTACCTTTATTGCCGGAACTGCCGTGGCGTATCTGGCGCCGATGATTTGGGGCGCATTTGTGCCGTCCTTTGGACGTGTCGGCGCGATTCGGGTTACATTTACCTGTATGGCGGTCGTCGCGTTTTTCTGTATGCAGGTGCCGGTATTTACCATTAAGGAAAAGGATTATGTCAATACGGTTCCGACAGAGGATACAGCGTTCCGCTCCCTTGCGGCAACGTTTCGTAACGGGGAGTTTTGCAAGTTTGTCGGCTCTGATATTCTGTATTGGATTGCGATTACGATGTTCCAGACAGGGCTTCCGTTCTTTGTGACGAGCCTGCTGCGGCTTCCGGAGACCATGACGACGCTCTATTTTGTCGGTATGACGGCGTTATCGCTGGTATTCTATGTTCCAATCAATAAGTTTGCGGCGCGTATGGGGAAGAAAAAGCTGATTTTATTTGCTTTTGCGGTATTTTGTGCGGCATACTTTTACACAGGCTTCTTAGGAAAGATAGCGGTAATTCCCACGACCGTGCAGGGAATGGTGCTGACCGTGGTGGCGGCGCTTCCGATGGCGATTTTCGGGATTCTGCCGCAGGCGGTGGTTGCGGATATTGCGCAGAGCGACGCAAAGGTGTCCGGAAGCAACAGGGAGGGTATGTTTTACGCGGCGCGAACCTTTGCCTTTAAAATGGGACAGAGCCTTTCGATGTTGATTTTTACGGCGATTTCCACAATTGGTACAGGCGACGGCTCAGGGTACCGGATTGCGGCCTTTGTTGCGGCAGGCTTCTGTCTTTTGGGCGGTGTTGTGTTTGCTTTTTACAATGAACGCCGGATTAACAGTGTCATTCAGGAGGAAAAGGCGTGAAGGAACTGATTTTAAAGGAAGAGCATTACTGTGGGGAGATGGAGCGGAGCGTGCTTCCGTACCTGCAGGAGCGTGGGACGCAGCTATGGCTGGAGCGCGAGGCGGGGAAGCGGATATTCTGTATGCGGTATCTGGCGGATTCGCCCGTCGGGGTCGTCCTGATTTCCCATGGCTTTACCGAGAGCGCGGAGAAATATCAGGAAAGCATTTATTACTTTTTGCAAAAGGGGTACCACGTATATTGTGTGGAGCATTGCGGGCACGGGCACAGCTACCGTCTGACGGAGGATTTGTCGCTGGTGCATGTGGATACTTACAGGCGATATACGGCTGACCTTCTGTTTGCTGCGGAAACGGCAAGGCGGGAGAACAAGGCGCTGCCCCTTTTCCTGTATGCGCACTCAATGGGCGGGGGCATTGGCGCGGCAGCGGCGGCGGAGGCGCCGGAGTATTTTTCGCGGGTGGTGCTGTCCTCCCCGATGATTCGGCCGCTGACAGAGCCGGTGCCATGGCCCGCCGCGAAAATGATTGCAGGCGTGTGCTGTGCGCTTGGGAAAAAGGCGGGATATGTGATGGGGCAGAAGCCTTATGGCGGCATGGAGCGGTTTGAGGAAAGTGCGTCCACCTCATGCGCGCGGTTTATATATTATCAGGAGAAACGGGCGGCAGAGCCGCTGTACCAGACAAGCGCGGCCTCCTATGGCTGGCTGCGAAGCGCAGGAAAGCTGAATCATTATCTGCGTACGGAGGGCTGGAAGCGGATTTCTGCGCCGGTGCTGCTCTTTCAGGCGGAGTCGGACAGCTTCGTGTCCAAGCCGGAGCAGGAGTGGTTTGTTCAAAAGCTCTGCGACAGAGGCGTGGAGGCGCGGCTGGTAAAGATGGCAGGGACCAGGCATGAGGTTTGCAACGCGGAGGAGAGCGTTATGGTGAAGTATTGGGAAGAGGTATTCGGATTTTTGGGATCCGGTGGAAAGTAGGGAAATCGATTCTCAAAACAGTATGATTTTGGTCCTTTGTCGGCATATAACCGGAATTTATAAACAGATGAATAATATATTTGACTATGGAGGAGAAAGTTTATGAATGATAAAACAAGGGACAGGCTTTGTCAAATAGTCAACTCTGTTATAATAGCGGGGCTTATTGTTTTTGTCATAGGTTTGTATTATTGGATAGTAAAGGCGGGAATTCCTTATCAGGACCCGCCGTTAGAGTTGCAGATACAATATGCTGTCAATCAGAGTATTGGCGAGATACTATTGGGAAAGGGCTTTGCAATTACCATGTGTGGCGGAATTGCCCGTTTGCTTTTGAGATTGATATTGAAGAAGCTCAAAAGAAATAACTAAAGAAGTATTTTCATAGCCTTCTCAAAAACCTTATCTGCAAGCACATCGTCCGGCAGAAACCCTATGGGAATTGTAAAAATTGCAAAGTGTTGCGGCAGGAACAGACGCGTCCCTGCATATCTACGGGAATACTGCTTCGATAGATCACCTCCGAATTCGGATTCATGAGAGGGATGGATAACCGGCCCAAAACAGCTCCGATGCACCCCAAATACAGAATCAAAGTTAAGATCAATGGCTTCTCTTTGAGCCAAGCAAGTCCCTTTCGGGCTGCTGTCAGTAGTTTTTCCTCCCCCTGCTTCAAATTTAACAATTGGACTGTTTTCTTTTTTCATTGACATTTAATAATCAGCACAGTATAATTTGTTATACAAATCATACTTAAAAAGGAGAGAGAAGATGACTGCACCAAAGGGCAAATATGCATGGACGGCTACTGTTGGAGAAAAAGGACAGATCGTTATTCCGAAACAAGCGCGCGATATATTTGAAATCAAGCCGGGAGATACACTACTCCTTCTTGGCGATGAGGAGCGCGGTATTGCTATTCCTCCGAAAGGAGCGTTTGCCGAATTGTTCGGCGTGGCATTTCAAGAAAAGGATGGTGAGAGCGATTGAAGAAAATAGCATTCTTTTGTATTCCTGCACACGGTCACACAAATCCTATGCTCCCAGTTGCTGCTGAACTTGTCAGACGTGGGAATGCAGTTCGATTCTATTCGTTTGACGAATTTGAGAAGAAAATCAAGGCTGCCGGAGCTGAGTTTATATCCTGTGATTCTTTTCTGCCAAGACTGACGATGCAGGAAGAAGCCGGTTTAAAAAACGTCTCTACTACAGAAATGACGATACAGGATATTCGCATTACGCTCAGTATGAATGATTTTCTGGATAAGGAGTTTAAATCCTTTCAGCCGGATGTGGTATATACTGATGCTGTCTGCTTTTGGGGAAAGTTGAACGCGTGGAAACACCATGTGCCGATGGTGGTGTCTACAAGTACCTTCGCATTCAATCAAATGTCTTCCGAATACATGAAGAACAGTCCGAAAGAAATAGCAGACATCATTTTTGGGCTTCCGAGAGTCTCCGGGGAACTGAAAAAACTGGAACCCTACGGATACCATGTAAAAAGCGCCTTATCTTTGGTTCAGAGCGACAATGACACGGATTCCATTGTATATACTTCGCAGAGGTTCCAGCCGTATGCGGAGAGCTTCTCCAACCATTATGCTTTTGTCGGACCATCGGTATTTTCAAACGCTTTGCCCGAAAAAAAGAAGAATCGACCGGTCATTTACATTTCTATGGGAACGGTCATTAATGATCGGCCTGATTTTTACGGTAAATGCATAGATGCGCTGAAAAACCTGAATGTCGATGTCATTATATCCTGCGGAAATGCCATAAACCGCGAAAAACCGGGAGCATTGCCGGATAATGTTCAAGTGTATCCCTATGTTGATCAGCTTGATATTCTTGCCAAAGCAGATGCCTTTATTACTCACTGCGGAATGAACAGTGTTTCCGAAAGCCTGTATATGGCTACACCGATGGTTCTTTATCCGCAAACAGGTGAACAGTATGCCGTAGCGAGAAGAGTTACCGAAATCGGTGCCGGAATTATGCTGAAGGATGATTCTTCCGGAGGTATCCGGACAGCCATACAAGAAATCCTGAACAATAAGGCATATGGAAATGCTGCCGCCAAATGCAGTGCAGATTTTCGTGCCTACTCCGGCCCTGCCGGTGCAGCAGAATTCATTGAAAATGCACCACATTCATCGGACGGTATCGATATAATAGGTGAGCTGAACAAGGCAAATGCGAAGTTCCGGCTTTTATATTGGTTGGGTGTAATCATAGCGATTATTCTTATGGGTTTTCTTGTCAGTTGGAAATATGTGTGGATTATCGGAATTGCTGCCGGAATACTGTCTTCGCCTATTGGTAAGGCAATACAAAAAAGAAACTATGCCGGCTTGACACGCAGCATTACCCATAGCAGGTCATAATTCTAAAAAAGAAATTGAAAAACAAAGAATTTGTATTGGATGTAACAAAAATATGCTTGACAAAACAACAGGAAATATCGTCAACAGTCAAGATTTTTGACTTTCCCCATTTTTTAAATTGACACCCTTGAAACCCGCATAAGAATTGCGGATAGATGCAGTTCCTTTTGTTTTACAGTGATTTAGTCCTTAGATTGCTTCCAATTTGCACTGTTCCGGCGTTTTTTGCGTCAGGTTCCAAGATTTCAGACTGTCCAAGCATATCTGCCATATCATCAACATTCTTTTCGGTTGGTTTAATCTTTAGGAACCGGCTGAATATGTAAGCAAGTTTCTGTTTGGAAGTTCCCGCAAAGGATTCTGCCTTTTCAAGAATTTCTTCAAAATGCTCGGTTACGGTTTTAAGTATTAAGTTGATTGGATTATTTGCATGATTGACAGTTTAATGATATACTTGGCTAAGTAAATTAAGGAAAATGACGGAAGTATATACCGGAAAGGGAAAGATATATGCAGGAAGAAAGTCTGGCGCAGCGCACCGCAGATAAATTGAGGGATTTGATACTTACAGAAAATATATATAAGTTTGGGGATAAGCTTCCAAATGAAAATGTGCTTTCTAAGGAACTGAAAGTTAGCAGAACAACGCTTCGGGAAGCTGTCCATATTCTGATATCAGAGGGATTGCTGAATGTTCAAAGGGGGAAAGGTACTTTCGTTGTAGAGCAGTTGGAGCGTCATGCGGATAGTGGGATTGACCTGCAGGAAATAAGCAGCAAAAAAGTGACCTTGCGGGATTTATATGAAACAAGAATGATTTTTGAACCTGAAGCAGCAGCTTTGGCATGTGTAAGAGCCAGTGATGAAGAAATTGCGCATATATTAGAATTAGGGGAACAATGTCAAAAACATTTGAAGAAAAGCCATACAGGTGAACAGAGAATAGAATCGGAGATTGCCTTTCATGGAGCGCTTATTAAGGCATCTCACAATGAATTTATCGGACAGTTTTTACCGGTATTGACTGCAACGATAGAAAAGACCTTTGATTTGGATCATAATCTTCATATTATTGCGAAAGATGCATATGAAGACCATGCTATGATTATGAAGTTTTTAGAGCAGCGGAATCCGGAAGCTGTTAAATGCGCAATCAAGATTCACTTGAATAACGCAATGCTTACAGAAGAGCTAGAAAAGTGATCTGCATAAGCAGGGCTGTCACACTGAATACAGTGTGGCAGCTTTTTCTTTTAAGAAATTGTATTGACAGAAAAACAAAAGTGCTGTATAGTTGTCATACAACAATAAATATGATGTCATATCACATAAGGAGGTAATTATGAGTAACGCAAAAATTTATTACGAGGAAGACTGTAATCTAAACCTTTTAGAAGGAAAGACGATTGCGGTTATCGGCTATGGAAGTCAAGGACATGCACATGCCCTGAACGCAAAGGAATCGGGATGCAATGTTATTATTGGTCTTTATGAGGGGAGTAAATCATGGGCAAAAGCAGAAGCGCAGGGATTTGAAGTCTATAATGCGGCAGAAGCGACTAAAAAAGCTGATATTATTATGGTTCTGATTAATGATGAGTTGCAGGCTGATATGTATAAGAAAGATATTGAGCCGAATTTGGAAGAAGGAAATATGCTGATGTTTGCGCATGGTTTTAATATTCATTTTGGCTGCATCACACCACCGAAAAATGTCGATGTTACCATGATTGCACCTAAAGGTCCCGGACATACGGTAAGAAGTGAGTATCAGGCGGGTAAAGGTGTTCCATGTTTGGTAGCTGTGGCACAGGATGCTACGGGAAAAGCATTGGAGCGTGCGCTGGCTTATGCATTAGCTATTGGTGGTGCAAGAGCAGGTGTCTTGGAAACAACTTTCCGTACAGAAACAGAAACAGACCTTTTTGGTGAACAGGTTGTTTTGTGCGGCGGTATCTGTGCATTGATGCAGGCTGGTTTTGAAACGCTTGTTGAGGCAGGTTATGATGCGAGAAATGCCTATTTTGAATGCGTCCATGAGGTAAAATTAATCGTAGATTTGATTTATCAGTCAGGATTTGCAGGAATGAGATATTCTGTTTCTAATACTGCGGAATATGGTGATTATATTACGGGATCTAAAATTATTACAGAAGATACGAAAAAAGCCATGAAGCAGGTTTTATCGGATATTCAAGATGGGACTTTTGCGAAAGATTTCCTTTTTGAAATGTCTTCTGTGGGACAGGTTCATTTTAACGCATTTAGG
>CAMWYL010000014.1 GCA_947178465.1 uncultured Lachnospiraceae bacterium
CTTGCGCTACGAAACCCCCCTAAGCTTAAACTTCGTAAGCTCTTTCTCCGACTCCACCTTCTGAATAATCGCTCCCAGCCGCTGAAGCTTTATCTCAAAATCCTCATAGCCGCGCTCAATATACTTGATATCCTCTACCGTGCTGAAGCCCTCCGCCGCAAGGCACGCCAGAACGAGCGCCGCACCCGCGCGCAAATCCGGGGCGGTAAGTTTCGCGCTTGTGAAGCTCTCCACACCCTCTATAATCGCGGTATTTCCGCCTTCTACTTTGATGTTGGAGCCCATTTTCGCCAGCTCATCCACATATTTAAAGCGATTATCAAAGATACTCTCCGTGACAATGCTGATTCCCTTTGACAACGCAAGCGCTACCGCAATCTGCGGCTGCATATCCGTCGGAAAACCAGGGTACGGCAGTGTCTTTACATGCGTACTTTCAAGGCGCTTGGAAGCCACCACGCGTACCGCGTCGTCAGACTCCTCAATCTGGCAACCCATTTCCATCAGCTTTGCGGTCGTTGATTCAAGATGCTTCGGAATCACGTTCTTTACCGTCACATCGCCCTTCGTAATCGCAGCAGCAAACATAAATGTCCCCGCCTCAATCTGGTCCGGAATAATCGAATACTCCGAAGCATGAAGCTTCTTCACACCGGTGATTCGCACCACATCCGTTCCTGCTCCCTTGATATTGGCACCCATGGAGCTTAAGAAGTTCGCCACATCCACCACATGTGGCTCTTTTGCCGCATTTTCAATCACGGTCTTTCCCTCAGCAAGCACCGCCGCCAGCATGATATTAATCGTCGCGCCCACGGAGACCGTATCCAGATATATATGCGCACCCTTAAGCTGCTGCGCATCCACAATAATCAATCCATGCTCAATCTTAACCTGCGCGCCAAGCGCCTTAAAGCCCTTGATGTGAAGGTCAATCTTGCGGCTCCCGATATTACAGCCGCCTGGCAGCGCAACCTCCGCATGCTTATACTTGCCAAGCAGTGCGCCGAGCAAATAATAGGAAGCTCTGATTTTCTTAATATAGTCATCCTCAATCACAAGCCCCGAAATCATGGACGCATTGATTCTGACCGCGTGTCTGTCCGTTCTATATACAATCACTCCGATACTTTCCATCGCCTGAAGCAGAACATTGATGTCTCTTACATCCGGTATGTTTTCAATCACCGTCATGTCATCTGTCATAATTGCCGCAGCCAAAACCCCCAGCGCCGCATTTTTCGCACCGCCGATCTCGACCTCGCCAACCAGAGAATTACCGCCTTTAATCGCGTATTGTTCCATCTCTCACCTCATAATAGAATACTCTATATCATAAAAAACATATTTCCAAATTTCATAAGCTTACCCGATTATATACCTTTTTCTTCCTTTTGTAAACTGAAAGACTTGTTTGCAAAAAGCACTGAAATTGTCTGTTTTTTATTGAAATTTGTGCAATTGCCGGTATAGCATCTCCAAATCCCTCAATGCCGTACCGATGCGTCGACATCAATTCAAATGTTTCAACGGATTCACCGCATTGCCGTTAATACGAATTTCAAAATGCAAATGCGGTCCGGTACTTCTGCCCGTATTTCCGCTGAGCGCGATTCGCTCGCCCTGCGATACGGTCTGCCCTGTCTTTACCAGAACCTTGCTCAGATGCCCGTAGCGAGTCTGCCTGCCGTCCGCATGATTGATATAAACAGCATAGCCGTAACCGCTCGCCCATCCCGCAAAGGCTACCGTTCCACCGTTTGACGCGACAACCGTAGTTCCGACAGGAACAGCCCAGTCCACTCCCTTGTGATACGTTGAGGCTCCCTTGGTCGGCGCGCTTCTTGCCCCGAATCCGGAACTTAAACGTCCGCCGGAAATCGGCTTGATGTAGGTTGGCGGTATCTTGGTGCCACGCTCCACAATCTTCGGCACAGCCTCCGCGTAAACCTGCTCCTTCAGAATCTCACGCCCTGTCTCCTGTCCGTTCTTATATTCTATCAGCGAAGCGACCTTGCGTCTGCCCGCAGAAGGCTCCTGCAAAGTAACCCGCTGGTTTGTATACCAGTCATCATTCGGCACATACTGTACCTCTGCCTCGTAATCCTCAATATATACCTGCTGCTCCGACCAGATAATGGACAAATCCGGCTCCGGCACCGTAATGACAAGCTCCTGGTCGACACGTATCACCGTGTTTTCATCCTCAAGCGCATCATTGATTGCAATCAGCTCATCCATCGGAATATTGTTCTCAAGGGAAATCTCCGAAAGCGTATCCCCTGCCACAACCTTATAGATAATCTGCGTCTCCTGCTCCTTTGTCACCAGATTCACGGCTTCCTCAACAGTGAGCAGCTCCTCCTCGAGAAGATACGCCTCCACTACCTCTATTTTCTCCGCATAATGAATGTCCGTCAGTCCGGTGTCATATGCCTCGAAATCCATTTCCATCACAGGCTCCACGGATGTAAACATCGCGTCAAAGTCCGCCTCGATCCCTGCCGACAGCGCCAGCGGCTCTTCCTCCGGCATAATCTCCTCCGGTGTAACCACACGCGCCTCAAGCACGTTAATCTCACGCTTGCTGTCAAGTGCAAGCTCCACGTCGTAGATTCCCTTGGTATCATACGGCTCAATCGCCTGCTTCAAAAGTGCATGAACATCCTCATAGGAGCCCAGATTGACCGCCATCTCGTTTATCTTTACCGTGTAGGAACGATGCAGCGTCTCGCGGGTACCGGCTTTCATCACCTGCACCAGATTTTCAATAATGGTCCTGTCACTGTCCACCTTTCCCCACAGTCTCTCGCTTCCTTCCAGCTCAAGCGACAAGTCCATTAAAATCAGATCATCGCTTCCCAATTCCAGCGCAACCTGCCTTCGTGCTTCCGCCATTAACGCGTCAATGCGCTCCGGCGCTTCCACGCTGCCGACCTCGATGCCGTTTACCGTCACGCGAAAATAATTATCTCCCGTGTGCCGGTAATGCTCCATGGAAGGCAGTAAAAAAGCACACAAAAGCAACGAAATGACTGCCGCCTCTATATAGCAAAGCCTAAATCTTCTATAATAATGTTGTACTCTTCTCATTTATATCTTCAACCTATCTTTTCCGGATGCTGTATCCGAAGTTCCCCAGACTCTCCCCCAAATCAAAATATTCCCCGTGCGAATACACAATAGGCTTTGCCTCCGCAAGCCGAAAGCCGCCCTTTTCATCCATATATGCATCCTCAACATGCACCGCGACCACACGGGCGATAAACATGTCATGAGAACCAAGGTGCTCCACACGCTCCACCTTACATTCAATATTCACGGGACTTTGCGCAATCCCCGGTGCGCTGACCTCCTGCGAGGGTATCTGCGTCAGTTTCAGCGCCTCCCATTTGTTCTCGTCCCGCCCGCTCTTAACACCGCAATAATCCGTAGCAAATGCCAGCTTGCGCGTTGTCAGATTGATGACAAACTCCTCCGTCTCCATGATCATATGATGGGAATACCGGCTTGGACGCACGGAAATACTGACCATCGGCGGATTCGTACAGATTGTTCCCGCCCACGCCACCGTGAAAATATTGGTATTACCGGCTTTGTCCGCCACGCTCACAAGCACTGCGGGTAACGGATAAAGCATATTTCCCGGTTTAAAGGATATCTTTGCCATTGCGATTAAAATACGCCGAGCGCGGTCAGCATCAGCAGACTGATTGCGAGTCCGGCCACCGAAGCAACCATGGAAATCACACTCACCGTCATCACATTGTTCACCTTCGTCTTGAGCTTATTGTTCTCTGCGGTCAAATCGTCCGCATAACGCTTCAGCTCATCAACAACAACTGCCTGTACGTTCCTATATACCTTAACGCTTTCCTTGTGCACGAAATCATCGGAATATTTAAACTTCTCTTCGATAATGCCCGCAATTACATTGAAATCGCTTTCCTTTTGTTCCTCGGTCTCACTCCCCGATTGTGCTTCTTCCGCTTCCTGCATCGCGCGCTCACGCTCCAAACGAGCCTCCTCTATCACACGCTCTGCACGTTCACGCTCCTGACGAGCCTCCTCTGTCATGCGTTCGCGCTCCAGACGAGCCTCCTCTGTCACACGCTCTGCGCGTTCGCGCTCCTGACGAGCCTCCTCCGTCATGCGTTCCCGTTCCTGACGCTCATGCTCCGCACGTTCCTTCTCCACGCGTGCCTGCTCAAGCGCACGCTCTTTCTCCATACGTGCCTGCTCAAGCGCACGCTCTTTCTCCATACGTGCCTGCTCAAGCGCATGCTCCTTCTCCATACGAACCTGCTCAAGCGCATGCTCCTGTGTCATACGTTCCTGCTCTGCCGCACGCTCACGCTCAGACAAAGCCCGTTCCCTCTGTGAAAGCTCCGCCTCACGGGTCTTGGTCTGCTCAACCGCTATGTCCCGCATGGATGCAACGAGCTTCTCCTGCTCCTCCTTCATTCCAAAGAGCTTCTTGGCTCCATCTCCGATCATTTCATCCAGCTTCTCTGAAATCTCCGTATTCTTATAATTCAACCGCCGCATCTCTTGCAGGATCTTCTCATATTCCGATACCTGAAACTGAAGCCTCTTAATCTCTGCCGCCTCTGCCTGTGAATTTGCCTTTATCATTTCCTGCGCGCTGAACTTCTGTGCCAGCCTGTCCATAAAGTTATCCATACTTTTCTCCATTTCGAAATCATTTATCCACTGTATCCCTATGTCCAAATCTGTAGGTCTGCTCTATACATATGAATGTATATATTAAAAAGTTTACCACTAAATTCGGGATATGACAACACCAAAAGCAGTTTGCACGACAAACAAATGTCTTTCTGTCGGCGCTTCGTGTTTTTGCACAGAATATTTCTCTTTTCTTCCTGATAACTGTGCACATTTACAATAAGATTACATTTTATTCATATTTTGTTCACATTTAAATGGTATTCTTTATTTATCAAGAACAAAGACATACCATATTTCATTGATATCTGATAGATAAATTTTTTCATAATAGCCTCGGCGCAGAAATGTGTCGGGGCACTCCTCATTTTACAGACAGATTTTACAAAAAGCAATTCCAAACGGAGGACAAGATGTTTAGACTATGGGCAAGAACCTTTAAGGACAATCGCATGCTGCGCGATACCGTTATCTGCAATGACAGCGCGGATACACGGACGCACAAGATTTTTGAAGCACTGGAGCAGGTTTGCTATGAATTCGACCTCGGCAAGCCGATTTGGCTCGATTCCACGATTGCAGACTTCAAAAAGCATAACAAAACACGCTTTACCGCCGACAGTTTTATTGAGGCGATTGATTTCGATTATCTGGAAATACAGGTTATCGAGGAGGACTGATCGTCGTCTGTTTTATCCAAATTTTTTCAAATCCGGTTCAAAACTCTGTGCATATTTATCCTTGACATTCCAAACAATAGGTTGTAGTATTGTATCAAATATTATGTAGTATTAAAAACTACGTTACATTATTTGGAAAACGCAAAGAGGAGGATTTATTATGCAATTGACTATTCGGGAACCCGGAAGCGCAATCACACACTTTATCGCCTGCTTAATGACGGCAATTGCTGCTTCCCCACTGTTAATCAAGGCACAGGGCGGCATTACCACACTTGCGCTGACGGTCTTTGTCGCAAGCATGATTCTTTTATACGGCGCGAGCGCGCTCTACCATACCATCAATGTATCCGGGAAAATACTTCGTATATTCCGCAAGATTGACCATATGATGATTTTCGTGCTCATCGCCGGCTCCTACACTCCGGTATGCCTGATCGTCTTGGGCGGCAGTATGGGATATTCGCTGTTAGCGCTGGTATGGGGTGTTGCATTCGCAGGGATGCTGGTGAAGGCACTGTGGATTACCTGTCCGAAATGGTTTTCCTCATTCATCTATATCGCAATGGGGTGGTTGTGTCTGCTCGTGTTCAGCACACTCTGGGATACACTTCCGCACGCAGCGTTCGGATGGCTTCTGGCCGGCGGCATTATCTACACCATCGGCGGCGTGATTTACGCGTTGAAGCTCCCTGTCTTCAATGCGCTCCATAAGTATTTCGGCTCCCATGAGATTTTCCATCTGTTTGTCATGGGAGGAAGTATTTGCCATTTTATCTTTATGTATTGTTATGTGGCATAAGCAAATGACACCGTATGAAAGATATTTAAAATATATCCTTAACTTTGAAGACCGAGAGACTTATCCTGTCCCTCGGTCCTTGAATGTTCAGTATTCTTTTCCGCTGCCCCTCAACTATTAAAATCTAAAACCATCCCTTCAGGAGCAGACACATTTATTACTTAAATATTCCCTTTATGGCATCTGCAGCCTTAGATACACCGTCCATCGTTAATTTTGCCTTTACACCGTCAATGATTTTCATAACCATATCATCCGGTAAATCAACGCCGATTACCTTCTCTATTGCCTTTACGGGCTCCTTTTCAAACTGTCCCTTAATATCAGGATTCTTGGTGACCTCCTCCACCACCTTATTAATCTGCGCCTTAATGTCCATTGCTTATTCCTCCCTCTTCCCGTCAGATACATGACTCATCCGTTTTTACTACGTTTCTATTCTACAATACCTTCCAATAAAGTTCAAGGAAATAGCAAATCTCTTTTCCCACATAACATCATCTTTCCCTCTCCGTCAATCGCTACATACGCCTATATCCGACATCCCCAACTTACCACATATAAACTCGAATGGAGCGAGGCAGCTTGCATAATATTGCAAGGTTGCCTTGACGGAGACAAATGAGATTTTCTTAATATTCCGTTGGTTCCCAGCGATTGCGGGACAGGACGTCCGCAAAGTCCACCCTGAGCCATGGATGGCGAATGGTGGACGGTCGCGTCCGTCCCCATCCCTCTTGCCGGAATATTTAGAAAATCCATTTGACAAAGTCCGGCAGCCCGCAATATTATGCAGGCTGCCGGACCCATTCGTTTCATTCACCAAACCTCACTGCTCCATCTGCTTCCCTAAAAATCCCGCCGCAGACTGTGCAAGCTTCATCTCTACCTCGTTCATCTCATCGCCCGCCTTCGTGGACAGCAGTACCACCGCGCCAATGATATCTCCCTGCGTGATGATTGGAATAATTACCTCATGCTGATATTCCTCGACCTCATTGTCCATCACGCCGATATAGCTGCTTTCTCCCCTCGAAGCGCATACGGTCTCCCGCGAATTCATCTTTTCCTCAAGTTCCTTGCTCACGCTCCGTCCAAGGATTTGCTTGCTGTTGCTCCCTGATGCCGCGATAAACTGGTCTCTGTCCGCAATCAGCGCCACATGCCCCGACACCTGCGACAGACTCTCCGCATACTGTTTTGCAAAGCTCCCCAGCTCTCCAATCGGGGAATATTTTTTTAAAATAATTTCACCATCATTATCCGTAAATATCTCAAGCGGGTCGCTTTCCCGTATCCGCAAGGTTCTCCTGATTTCCTTGGGAATAACAACACGCCCCAAATCGTCAATACGACGCACGATTCCTGTTGCTTTCATATATCTCCTCCATCTTTACGTTGACTTTAAGCCCCTGTAGATATGGGCTTTTCCGTATTTCTATTATTTGTAAATAGTGGGGAAATATGCATATCCGTTTATCCCAAATGCAAAACATTTATCAACAGAACCCACGCCACGCCGTAGTAGGTAACAACGCCCACTAAGTCGTTCACGGTCGTAATCAGCGGCCCCGACGCGACCGCAGGGTCTACATGGATTTTCTTAAAAAACATTGGTACAATCGTGCCGACAAAGCTCGAAATCGTCATCGCCATCAGAAGCGCTGCGCCCGCACAGCCCGAAATCGCAAAGGCATATTGCATTGTCTTGCCCTTTGCAAGGCACAGATACCCGCCAATGATCACCAGCGACAGAAGCCCCAATATCAGGCCGTTCGAGAAGCCTATCCGAATCTCGCGGAAAATCATCTCCACCTTCTGCCGCGCCGCCAGCTCCTCATCCATCAGCAGCCGTATCGTAACCGCAAGCGACTGCGTTCCGACATTGCCCGACATCCCGAGAATGACCGACTGAAAGCTTACGATAATCGCAAGCTGTGCAATCACGCCCTCAAAAAGCCCCGTCACCGTTGAGACGCACATACTCAGCCCCAGCAGGACGATAAGCCACGGCAGACGCTTTTTGATGCTTTCCCGCAGCGGTTCCTCCAGCTCGGCCTCCTCAATCATACCTGCCAGCTTCGCATAGTCCTCGCCCATCTCGTCATCCACTACCTCAACAATGTCCTGCGCCGTGATAACGCCGATCAGCTCATTACGCTCATTCAATACCGGAATATAGTCCTCCGCGTAATCCTTGAGTCGCTCAATACACTCGCTGATGTGCTCGTGCGCCCGCACATAAGGGAAGGAGCAGGTAATCAGATCCTCCAAATTCATATAGGTTCTCGCTATGATCAAATCCTTCAGGTCAAGTGCCCCGTAAAACGTACCGTCTGCATCCTTTACGAACAGCGTCGTGATATTATCATTGTCCTCCGCCTGCGCAATCAACTCCCGCATCGCCTGTTTTATCGAAATGCCTCGCTCAATTTCTATGAAATTGGTCGTCATCACGCTGCCGATTTCGTCCTCCTCATAGGAGCAAATCAGGTCAATATCCTCCTTGGAATCCGCATCAATCAATTCAATTAACTGATTTCGCGTCTCCTCGTCAACCTCTTCCAAGACATCAACCGCATCATCCGCATCCATATTCTCGATAATGTCCGCCGCCTTCTCAAGCTCCAACTCCCCAATGTATTTCCCCGGGTCGTCAAGATATGCGAACACCTCTGATACCCGCTCCACACCGAGCAGATGATACAGCACATGCCGCTCCTCTTCATTCAGCTCATCCAAAGCGGACGCAATATCATTGTCGTGATAATTGGTCATTTTATCCGCGATTATGTCTCCGGCCTCGCCGCTTCTTATCAGCTCGACCAGCTCCCGAATGTAGTCCGGTTCATTAAAGATTTCGTTTTCCATTTTTCGCCCTCCATAAATGTTCCGGGCGTATCAGCAGTATTGCATTCTCCTATCATGCAAAAAGACCGAAAGTCTTCCGGTGTATACGCCCTTCTGATGTTTCCCGCAACTGTCACAACTGTCCATACACACACTTCCTTTCAGTCTCATTTGTCTGCTTCAATAATCGTCCTGATATCCGCCAGCGTCTTGGCCTCCGCATACAAAAGCGGTCTGATTTCATCATCCGGCGGTGTCAGATCAGGTACCATCACCGGCATACAGCCGGCCGCATACGCCGCCTTAATGCCGTTGGGGGAATCCTCTACCGCGATACAGTCCTGCGGCCGCTCCCCGATCTGCTCGCACGCATACAGATACACGTCCGGCGCCGGCTTGCCGTTTGTAACCTGCTTCGCACTGACGATTTCGTCAAAGCAGTCCTTCACTCCTATCTTCTCCAAATGCTGAAGCGTCAATTCCAACGGCGTCGCCGTTGCGACAGCCGCCTTAATTCCCTTTTCCTTCAAATATCCAAGGATTTCGTCAATTCCCGGCTTGCGCTCAAGCCCGTACCGGGCAAGCCGCTTTGCCACAAGCTCCCGCCGTACCTCACGGATGGCATAATAATCGAACCGCTCGCCGAAAATCTCCCGCATCATCCGGCACGCGACCCTTGCGTCGCAGCTTCGAAGCATCAGCGCGTGCTCCCTCGTAAAGTCGAAGCCCGCCGCCTGTGCCGCCTCGCACCATGCCGCATTGTAATGCTTCTCCGTATCGATCAGCACCCCGTCCATATCAAAGATCACCGCTTTTATCATTATCACAACCGTGCCTTTCCCGTCTGGTTTCCCTGCGCCGCCTGAATATACAGAATATCCTCCTTCGGCAAATCCTGATTCTGCTGCATCAGATTCAACAGGGTGACATAACTTCGAATCATCTCCCGCGGCGTGACGGCTCCGGTCTCCGCCGCCCGCGCATATTGCTGCTTGAGGAAATAAATATAATCATCATGCCCCAGCGTCGACGTATAATCGTACAAAATCCCGTGGATTGCCGAAAGCTTTTCCAGAAGCACATACATCTCCCCGGGATTCAGAGAATCCAAGCGGATAATGGGAGAAGCCATATCCCTCAGCCGGACAGACTCTTCCCGCTCAAAGCCGGGGGACGCAAGGCGCGACCGCAGCGGCTCAAAGCTGAACACACCGCGCGTGGAATCCTCCATTGCCTCCTTCGTGATGCTCATAATAATCCCAAGATGCGACGCTTTCCCCTGCAGCGCGTCATTATAGATGGACAAAATACGATTATAGTTGTATTCCCTACCGACACGGCTCGGTATCTCATAAAGGCTTGCCAGCTCGTCCATGCACACATAAAGCCCGGCATATCCCGCCATCACCACAAAGTCCGAGAACAGCTTCACAAAATCATACCAGTTATCGTCATTGATGATAAGATTTACCCCGAGATCGTTCTTCGCCTCCGTCCGCGTGCGGTACTCCCCGTACAGCCAGCGCAGCGCCTTTTTCTGAAGCTCAATATCGCCCAACCGATGTCCCTTATAGTATGCCGCCAGCACCTTTCCGAAGTCAAAGCCGTTCACACGCTCCTCCATGGAGGCGGTCAGCATATATATCTTCTGGCTTACCCGCACATCAAACGCCTCGTGCCCGGGTACCATTCCCTCGTTCTGTACCACTTCATTTTCCAGAGAACCGATCCACTTGTCAAGAATCAGCTGCAGCGCGCCGCAATCCGGGCAGGCGTGAATCGCCATATTGTGTATCAGCTCCCTGTATGCGGCAAGTCCCTGTCCCCTGTTTCCGACAAAACGCTTCTCCACCGACAGCTCCACGTCCGTTACGACAAAGTTGCGCTCCATTACGTGATTTCTCAGCGCGTGCATCAGAAAGGTCTTTCCGCTTCCATACTGCCCTTCGATAAACCGAAACGCCGCGCCGCCCTGCTCTATGAGGGAAACATCCTGCAAAAGCGCCTGTATCTCATTCCTGCGCCCGACCGTGATATATTCCAATCCCACCCGCGGTACCACGCCGCTTTTCAGGGAATTGAGAATTGCGGCTGCCACCGCCTTTGACACGTCCATACAAAGTCCTCCATTCTTATTCCGTCCGCAAATGCAGCCGCGTTTTAAACGACACGCAGCTGCGCCTGCACAAATTCTGAGTCTTCCCTTATCTTATCCAGATTTTCGATGCTGAACTCAAAGTCCGGAATGTCATTTTCCACTTTGCTATTTATCTGCTCATATGCCTTCTCTATCATTATAATCCGTTTCTGCTGACGGATTGTCGCCAAAATCCGTTCGTGCGTCTGCACCACGCTTTTGTTATAGTCCCGTTCATAGTCGAGAATGTCAATCATGCGTTCCGTATCACACGGATAGAAATCCGTGGAACACATCCTGCCGACCGCCGCGTTCTCCGTCGGGAAAAAGGTTCCCAGCGAAAGCTCACCTGCGCACAGGTACGCCAGCACAATCGGCCGCTGGAATAATCCGGCAAACACCTCCGTCAACAGCTCCGGACAGATCTGCCTTCTCAAGGAAACCTCCAGAACAGACAGCCCGTTTTCCCTGACAAGCTCCGCGACATTGACAATCCCCTTCTTATCTACAATATGGTAGCACCACTTGACGCTCTCCACACCGGCCTCAATAATCCTGCGGCACTTCGGGTTCTCAATTTTGCCCAACAGCGGCTCCAACGGCATTCCCTTATCCACCTTATACTGCTTTGGAATATTATATCTGCATTCGCTCATTTTACAACCGTGCTCCTTTCGCAGCGTCCTTCATCCTTATGTAACGGTGCATTAGCTATTATACCCCTTGCGCGCCTATCGCGTCAAGCTCCTGCTGCAGGCGTGCCAGATCCTCCCGAATGGAAAGCTTCTGTGGGCAAACCTGTTCACACTTGCCGCATTTAATGCAGTTCTTTGCCTTCTCCGCCTCCGGAAGCTCATTCTTCCAGCGGCGCTCCGCCTCCTGCGCATTTTCGTATATGTGGTATGTATTCCAGATATGAAAGCACCCGGGAATATTGACGCCCGCGGGACACGGCATACAATAGCGGCACGCCGTACAACCATTCTGCACACGGCCATGCAGAGTCTCTGCCACGTTCTCTACCACCTGCCGCTCCGCCTCGCTCAAGGGTTCAAAGTTCTCAAATGTCTTTAAATTGTCCTCCACCTGCTCCATTGTGGACATTCCGCTCAACACAACGCTGACATTGGGGAAGCTTCCCACATAGCGCAGCGCCCATGCGGACACGGAATCCTCCGGCCGCACTGCCTCAAACAATCCCGCAACATCCTTCGGCAGACGCGCAAGCGATCCGCCCTTTACCGGCTCCATGATGATCATCGGTATTCCAAGCTGCTCCGCAAGCGCTACGCCCTTGAGGGTAGCCTGCGTATCCTTATCCATGTAATTAAGCTGTATCTGGCAGAAGTCCCATGGATAGGCGGTCAAAATCTCCTCAAATACCCCGTAACCGTCATGGAACGAAAAGCCGATATGCCGAAGCTTCCCTTCCGCACGAAGCTTCTCGCAGTAGTCCAATATCCCAAGACGCTTTACGAGCTCCCACCGCTCCTTGTTCAGCGCATGCAATAAATAGAAATCAACATAATCCTTTTGCAGGCGTTCCAACTGTTCATTGAAAATGCGCTCCACATCCTCAAGCGTGTGAACCGCCCATATCGGAAGCTTCGTCGCCAGACTGTAGGACCCCCTTGGATACCGCGCAAGCGCCCTGCCGGTAACACCCTCGCTCTTCCCGTCATGATAGGGATAAGCCGTGTCAAAATAAGTGACGCCTCCACGATACGCCTTGTCTATCATCGCAAAGGTCTCCTCCTCGTTGATACTGCCATCCCGGTTGGTCGGAAATCGCATACATCCAAACCCAAGCAGGGATGTTTTTTGCTCCTTCATTGCTCTGTACTCCATAGTACCCCTCCTTTTATTTTAATGTACTTACAGAAAGTACATTATTCATAAAGCTTTTCCATATCCTCAAGTACCCGATTCGTATATTTTATCATAAGCCCGGCTTCTTTTTCCACTAAACCGTGCTTTTCATATTTCAGTACAAAATTCGGCGTTCCCTTTGCGGAAAACGCAAGCGCACCCCGATGCTGCCCCAGGAGCTCCGGGATCCGCTCCACATGCACGGGAGCCATCGGCTCCATCAGAAAAGTAATCTGCCCTACCTTCCCCTTGATCTCCGTGACATAACGCCGATGCGCAAGCACCCGTATCAGAGAAATCTGTATCAGATTTTCAACAGACTTCGGAATCCCGCCAAACCGATCCTTCAGCTCCTTTCGCATGTCCTCGCACTCCGCCGCATTCTCAAGGCTTGCTATCCGCTTGTAAATATCCAGCTTCTGCACCTCGTTCACAATATAGGATGCCGGGATAAAAGCATCCACGTCCATATCGACATAGGTGCTGAAATCCTCCTCCACACGCTTTACCCCTTTCAGGGTCTTTACCGCCTCGTTGAGCATCTTGCAGTACAGGTCATAACCGACTGCCTCCATATGACCGTGCTGACGCTCCCCCAAGAGGTTGCCTGCGCCCCTGATTTCCAAGTCGCGCATCGCAATCTTGAAGCCGCTCCCCAAATCGGTAAACTCCCTGATGGACTGCAGACGCTTCTCCGCAATCTCCTTGAGCATCTTGTCCTTGCGGTACATTAGAAACGCATAGGCAGTCCGGTTCGAGCGTCCCACGCGCCCACGCAGCTGGTAGAGCTGTGCAAGCCCCATATTGTCCGAATCGTGGATGATCATGGTATTGACATTGGAGATATCGAGTCCTGTCTCTATGATCGTGGTCGATACCAGCACATCAATATCGCCGCTGATAAAGTCAAACATAATCTTCTCCAGCTCGCGCTCCTTCATCTGCCCGTGGGCGAAGGCAACATTCGCCTCCGGCACCAGCTGCGCAATTCGGCTTGTCACGTCGGCAATATTGTTGACACGATTATACACATAATATACCTGCCCGTTCCGGGAAAGCTCACGGACGATTGCCTCGCGAATCATCTCCTCATTGTACTCCATCACATAGGTCTGTATCGGCTGACGCTCCCCCGGCGCCTCCTCCAAAACACTCATATCGCGAATCCCCACAAGGCTCATGTGCAGCGTTCGCGGTATCGGCGTTGCCGTCAGGGTCAGAACATCCACGTCATCCTTTACCTGCTTTATTTTCTCCTTGTGGCGCACACCGAAACGCTGCTCCTCATCGATGATCAGCAGTCCCAAATCCTTATATTTGACATCATCCGAGAGAAGGCGGTGCGTGCCTATCACAATATCCACCAGTCCCTTCCGCAGCTCCTCGACGGTCTTCTTCTGTTCTCCCGCCGTCCGAAACCGTGACAGCATCTCTATCCGCACGGGGAAATCCTTCATGCGCTGCACAAAAGTGTTATAATGCTGCTGCGCAAGAATGGTCGTCGGCACGAGATAGGCGACCTGCTTTCCGTCCTGTACGGCCTTAAATGCCGCGCGAATCGCAATCTCAGTCTTGCCATAGCCCACGTCCCCGCAAATCAACCGGTCCATAATGCGCGCACTCTCCATATCCCGCTTGGTTGCCTCTATCGCAAGGAGCTGGTCGTCCGTCTCCTCAAACGGAAACATCTCCTCAAACTCCTGCTGCCAGACAGTATCCCTGCCAAACATAAACCCCTGCTTCTGTCGGCGCACCGCATAAAGCTCCACCAAGTCCCGCGCCACCTCATTTACGGCGCTTTTAACCCTGGCCTTTGTCTTGGTCCATTCCTGCGTCCCGAGATTATTCAGCTTCGGCTTTTTCGCGGCATCCGCGGAAGCGTATTTCTGTATCACGTCAAGGCCTGTCGCCAGCACATAGAGATTCCCACCGTTCCCGTAGGCAATCTTGATGTAATCCCTTACGACATTCTCAACCTCCACCTTCTCAATCCCCTGATAAATACCGAGACCGTGATTTTCATGGACGACGTAATCCCCAATCTTCAAATCAGAAAAATCCTGTATCTTCTGGCCCTCATAGGCCTTCTTCTTTCTCTTTTTGTGGTGCCGCGCGCCGAAAATATCCGTCTCCGAGATTACCACCAGCTTCAATAGAGGATATTCAAAGCCCTTGCGCACCGTACCGTGGAAGGTCATAATCTCTCCTGCCTGAAGTTCCCTGTCGGCATTCTCCGTGTAAAAGGCCGTCAAATCCTCCTCCATCAGGTCATGCGCCAAACGCTTTGCCCTCGTCGCGGATGCGGAAAGCAGCAGCACACGGTAGCCGCGCCGCTTAAAATCCTTCAGATCCTTAACCAGCTCCGGGAAGCTGTTATTATAGGAAGAAACACTCCTCGCGTTGACCGTGAAGCGGTTCTCGAATTTTATCGGAAACTGCTTGTATTCCATTGTCGAGAGCGCAAGCAGACGCACCCCCTCCAGACGCGCCATCACCTCCTGTACGCGAAACAGCAGCTCCATCTGCTTCGGAAGAATATACCCTTTCTCCGCTCTGCCGGTCATGCTCTCGCGAAATTCCAGTTCAACCGCATTTGCGTGCTCCTCAATGCGCATCGGTTCATCCAGATAAAAGCAGCAGCTCCTGTCCCGAAATAGGTCAATGAAGGACATCGTGTCCTCATAAAAATATCCCATGTAGCTTTCCAGGTTCCCATAGCTGCGAAATTGCGTTGCCTGCTCCTCCAGCTCCTCAACTGCGCGCTCCAGGCGGTGTGCCTCCTCCGGCCGGGTATTTTTCCGAAAGGTATCCGCCCGTTCCATACAATCGCTGCGAATCGCGCGCAGTCCTTTCTCCAAAACAGAGGGTGTCAGTATCAGCTCCGTCGCAGGGTAAATTGACACATGTGTCATATTTTCTTCCACCGAGCGTTGACTCAGAATATCAAACGAGCGGATGGACTCGACCGAATCTCCCCACAGCTCTATCCGCACGGGATTCTCAGCGGTGAGATCAAAGATATCAATAATACCGCCGCGTATCGAGAACTGCCCCTGCATCTCCACCTGATGTGTCTTCTCATAGCCCATGTTCACCAGCTTGCGTGCGAGCGCCTGCTCTTCCAGCACATGCTCCTTGTCAATGTGAATCACATTCTCCTCAATAACGGAAAGCGGGAGCTGATGCGCCATCAACGCCGCAAAGGTCGTCACGATCGTGATCGGTCCGCCTTCAAGAATATGACGCTGTACCGCAATCCGCTCCTTGGTGAGCTGATTCCCATGAATGTCCGCCTGATAGAAGATTAAATCCTTTGCGGGATAAAAATAGGATTCGCGGCAATACAGGCGGCAGTCATCCAGCAGTTCGCGCGCCTTCATGTCGCTGTAAGTTACAATTACCTTCACCTCATAGCCGCCATCGGTACCAAATATCATATGCAGCTTCTGCGAATCGACACAGCCGCTTATACCTGCTCTTCCGCCGCTCCTCTTAAGAACTTCCAAAATCTTATCGTATTCGCCAAGCTCTCTCAATGGCGCCAGTAACGTGTTCACCCTGTTTTTCCTCCCTATCCCCGGATTATGCCTTTTTCGCGTTATACGCATTCATGGCAGCGTCAACCTCTCCCTGAATCATCAGGTTCACGGCGCCGTCCACCGCCTCAAGGCTGTCCGCCATCACGGCCAGCTCCTCTTTGCTGAAATGTCCCAGCACATAGTCCGCAAGGTCACAGCCCTTGGGCTTTTCGCCTACGCCTATTCTAATTCTATTAAAGGAGTCCTGTCCGAGATGCGCGATAATATTTTTTATTCCATTGTGTCCGCCCGCGCTGCCCTTCTTGCGAATCCGAAGCTGCCCCACATCAAGATTGATATCATCATAGATTACAATCAGCTCACTTGTCACGTCCACCTTATAATAATCCGTAACACTGCGAATCGCCTCGCCACTCAGGTTCATATAGGTCAGCGGCTTGACCAGCGCCACCTTTGTGCCGTTTATCACGCCCTTACCGATAAGCGACCGATGCCTGCATTCCATGACACCAATGTCATATTTGTCCGCAAGCGCATCCACCGCCATAAATCCTATATTATGCCTCGTATTCTCATATTCCCTCGTCGGATTTCCCAGCCCCGCTATAATAACCATGAATCCTTCCCTCCGTGCCGCAATTCCCTATGACTAAGAAAAAGGGGCACCATATCATGGTGCCCCCGTGCCCACATTTTAGTAAAACAAGTATTATTTGATTGAACTGCCTAAACTTCCTCATCCGGTTCCAGGAGTGCCTTCTCATAGCCGTCAAGGATGGTCTGCTGAATCATCTCTCTTGTAGAAGAATTGATGGGATGCGCAATATCCCTGTACTCACCATCCGCAGATTTCTTACTCGGCATGGCGATAAAAAGTCCCTTTTCTCCTTCAATCACCTTGATATCATGTACTACGAACTCGTCATCAAGGGTAATCGAAACGACCGCCTTCATCTTGCCTTCCTTCGTAATTTTGCGAACACGCACATCTGTAATTCTCATTTTTTCCTCCATTCCGAAGCATTTACGTGAAGAAATTTAAATCAAGAACAACTTTGTTTCTGCTTCCTTACCTTTCTACATTCCGGTTCCATATCTCAATTTACTGCTGTTTACAACACATATCTCTCATTCTTTTCTACTACCACCTTAATACCTGTCTCTCCGACATGGTGAGAGTTGGCTCGTATGGTGTCACGGCTCTCAACAATACAGTTCTCAATGTGGGTGTTATCTCCTAAATACACATCATTCAGAATGATGGAATTCCTGATGGTACAATTATTACCGACGAATACCTCCTTAAACAGGACGGAGTTCTCAACGGTACCGTTAATGATGCAGCCGCTTGAAATCAGGCTGTTTCGTACTTTTGAGCCCGGATTGTATTTCGCCGGCGGCAAATCGTCAACCTTGGAATACACATCCGGATACTGTTTGAAAAAATAATCGCTGATGTCCCGCCTGAGGAAATCCATATTCGTACCATAGTAGTCCTCTACCGATGCGATATTGCGCCAGTAAGAATCAATCTTGTAGCCGTATATCCGCTTCAAATCCTTATAGCGTATCAAAATATCCTGTACAAAGTCGTATCTTCCCTCTTCCGCGCTCTTCTCGATCAACTCGATCAATTGCCTGCGCCGGATAACATAAATACCGCACGATACCGTCCTTGACTTCGCAACCATAGGCTTTTCTTCAAACTGCTCAATGCGGCAGTCGTCGTTCATCTTCACTACGCCGTACCGATCAATCCCCGCACCCTCGGGCATGTCCTTCACCACGATGGTAATGTCCGCCTTCTTCGCAATATGGTATTCCAACACTCTATTGTAGTCAAGTTTATAAACACAGTCACCGGTCGCAATCACGACATACGGCTCATGGCTTCGCTTTAAGAAAACAAGGTTCTGATAAATACTGTCCGCCGTGCCCATATACCAATTGCTGTTATCAGGCGTCACCGTCGGCGTAAACGTATACAGGCCGCCCTGCTTGCGCCCAAAGTCCCACCATTTGGAGGAGCTTAAATGCTCATGCAGACTCCTTGAATTATACTGTGTAATGACCGCGACCTTCTGAATATGCGAGTTTGACATATTACTCAGCACAAAATCAATACTTCTGTAGCTTCCCGCTATCGGCATGGCTGAAATCGCTCTCTTATGGGAAAGCTCTCCCATCCTTCTGCTGTTTCCGCCCGCCAAAACAATTCCCAACGCTCTCATATCATTCACCCGCCTTTATCAATGTCCTGCCACTGTCTAAAATGCCGTTCGGATAATCCTCAATGTCCGTTTCTCCGAAAACCACGGCATTCTTTCCAATCTTGATATGACTCGGAAGGATTGACCGCTCTCCAATCGTAACCAATCCGCTGTTATAAATATCCGGTCTTGTGTCGTTTTCCTTTTCGGGAAGCAGGCCAAGCTCCACATTGTCTCCGATCACGGCCTCTTCATCGATAATGGCCTTCTCTATTGTACAGTTCCTGCCTATCTTCGTCTGGTTCATTATAATCGAATCGCGCACCACCGTGCCTTCCTCTATGACGACGCCGCATCCGATAACGGAGTTGTAAACCTGTCCGTAAATCTCCGTGCCTTCCCCGATAATACAGCGTTCTATCACACTGTCCGCCGCAATGTACTGAGGTGGCAGCACCTCACTCTTGGTATATATCTTCCAATATTCCTCATAAAGGTTGAATTCCGGAACAATGTCGATCAGCTCCATATTCGCTTCCCAATAAGAGCTGAGGGTTCCCACATCCTTCCAATACCCGTTGAACTCATAGGAGTACATGGGCAGCCCCTTCTCGTGGCAATGAGGAATAACATGCTTACCAAAGTCCAGATTAGGCTGGTCCGCCATCGAAACCAACGCATCCCTGAGCACCTTCCAGTTAAAGATATAAATTCCCATCGAAGCAAGGTTGCTGCGCGGGTTCTCCGGCTTTTCCTCAAAATCCACAATCTTCTTGTTCTCATCCGTGATGACAATCCCGAAACGCTTCGCCTCATCAATGGGAACGGGCATGGACGCAATCGTAACTTCGGAGCCGCTTTCTTTATGAAAGTCCAACATCACCTCATAATCCATCTTATAGATATGATCTCCTGAAAGAATCAAAACATAATCGGGATTATAGCTCTCCATATACTCAAGGTTCTGGAAAATAGCGTTCGCGGTGCCCGTGTACCACTCACTCTCACCGCTCTTTTCATAGGGTGGGAGCACGGTCACGCCGCCGATATTCCTGTCCAGATCCCATGGAATACCGATACCGATATGTGTGTTCAGCTTCAGGGGCTGATACTGTGTCAGCACTCCGACGGTGTCAATGCCGGAATTAATGCAATTGCTCAGGGGGAAATCAATGATT
>CAMWYL010000015.1 GCA_947178465.1 uncultured Lachnospiraceae bacterium
ATAATTATGTGGACAGCATTGCGAAAATGATACCCTTTGAGGGAAACGCGCCTGCGGATATCGCCCGTGCGCTTGAGTTGAATCCCGAATTCCGCAAGCTTTACGAGGAAGACGAGCAGGTACATTACCTGATAGATATGTGTCAGCGTTTGGAGGGGCTTCCGCGCCATACCTCCATGCACGCGGCGGGCGTGGTTATCTGCCAAAAGCCGGCGGACGAATTTGTGCCGCTCTCAAGAGGCAGCGACGGTTCCATCACGACACAGTTTACCATGACGACCATCGAGGAGCTGGGACTGCTGAAGATGGACTTTCTGGGGCTGCGTACCCTGACCGTTATCAAGAACGCTGTGGATAACGTGGAGAAGACACATGGAATCACGATTGATGTGGATAATATAGATTATGATGACAAGAATGTTCTTGCTTCTCTTGGAACCGGTAAGACGGACGGGGTGTTCCAGCTGGAAAGTCAGGGTATGAGAAACTTTATGAAGGAGTTAAAGCCGCAGAACCTTGAGGATGTTATCGCGGGTATTTCGCTATACCGTCCGGGGCCGATGGATTTCATTCCTGCATATATCAGGGGCAAGAACAACCACGGCGCGGTGACTTATGCGTGTCCGCAGCTGGAGCCGATTTTGGCGCCTACCTACGGGTGTATTGTCTATCAGGAGCAGGTTATGCAGATTGTACGGGATCTCGGCGGGTATACAATGGGGCGCAGTGACCTTGTACGGCGTGCGATGAGCAAGAAAAAGGCGTATGTCATGGAGCAGGAGCGCAAGAACTTCGTACACGGCAACGCCGAGGAGGGTGTGCCCGGATGCGCTGCAAACGGAATATCCGAGGCGGTCGCGGATCAGATATACGGGACCATGATGGACTTTGCAAAGTACGCGTTTAACAAGTCACACGCAGCCTGCTATGCGGTGGTTGCCTATCAGACAGCCTACCTGAAATACTATTATCCGGTCGAGTTTATGGCGGCGCTTCTGACCTCGGTGATAGATAGTGCGTCGAAGGTATCGGAGTATATTATGGTGTGCAGAAATATGGGGATTCAAATCCTGCCGCCTGACATCAACGCAGGGGATGCGGGCTTCTCCGTGTCCGATGGGGCAATCCGCTATGCACTGACCGCTATCAAGAACGTGGGGCGGCCGGTGATTGACAAAATCGTGGAGGAGCGAAAGGCGCACGGAAATTATCAAAGCCTGAAGGATTTTGCGGAGCGTACCGTGTCAATAGACGTAAATAAGCGCGCAATTGAGAATTTTATCAAGGCGGGCGCCTTTGACGGCTTCGGGCCGACGCGCAAGCAGCATATGAGCGTATATGCACAGATATTGGAGGGGCTTCAGCACAGCAAACGGGGCGTTACCGCGGGACAGCTTTCCCTGCTGGATATTGTCTCGGAGGAGGAGAAGAGCGGGCTGGAGATTAAGATGCCCGATGTTGGGGAATATCCCAAAGGGATGCTTCTCAGCTTTGAGAAGGAGGTGCTCGGATTCTATGTCAGCGGGCATCCCATGCAGGAGTATCAGAGCCTGTGGGAAAAGCATATCACGGCGAAAACCTCAGACTTTTATCTGGATGAGGAAACCGGTCATGTTCCGATTGAGGGGCAGAGTAAGGCGACCATCGGCGGCATGATTGCGGACAAAAAGATAAAATACACGAAGAATGATAAGATTATGGCGTTCCTGACGGTAGAGGACTTGGTTGGGAGCGTGGAGGTGCTTGTCTTTCCGAAGGATTATGAGCGGTATTCCGCGAAGCTGGTTGAGGAAAATAAGGTGTTTATCGAGGGGCGCGTCTCCGTGGAGGAGGAGCGGGACGGGAAGCTTGTCTGCGAGAAGATAACCGCCTTTGACGAGCTGCCGCGCAAGGTCTGGGTGAAGTTCCCAAGTCTGCCGCTCTATACCGAGAAGGAGCCGGTCCTGTTCGATGCGATATTTGACAGCGAGGGGAAGGACAGTATTGTCATTTATATAGAAGAGACGCGTCAGATGAAGCAGCTGCCGCCGAGCAAAAATGTCTGTGCGGATGGGGAGCTTCTGGACAGGCTGCGGGAGCTGTTCGGAAATGACAATATCCGGGTGGTATGTTAAACGCTGGTCAAATTTTTCACAATAATTATTGTAATCTACAGGGAAATGGTTTAAAATACTTGGTAGTGTTATGATATGGCTGTGTGAAAACGGTTTGTATGCCGCAGGCTGCAAACGTTGCGTATAGGAGGGATAAGGATGTCTAAAGAGATTAAGACGATTGGTGTACTGACAAGCGGAGGCGATGCCCCGGGAATGAATGCGGCGATTCGTGCCGTTGTCAGAAAGGCGCTTTCAAACGGTGTTAAGGTAAAGGGAATTAAGAGAGGCTATCTGGGACTGCTCAACGAGGAAATTATGGATATGGAGCGCCAGAGTGTGTCTGATATTATTCAGAAGGGTGGTACACTGCTTGGTACGGCAAGATGTCCGGAATTCCGGACTGCCGAGGGACAGGCAAGAGGCGCTGAGATTTGCCGCAAGCACGGGATTGACGGGCTTGTCGTAATCGGCGGCGACGGTTCCTACAGAGGCGCGCAGGCGCTTGCAAGAAACGGAATCAATACGATTGGCGTTCCCGGAACGATTGATTTGGATATTGCGTGTACGGAGTACACCATCGGATTTGATACGGCAATCAATACCGCGATGGAGGCGATTGATAAGGTACGTGATACCTCCTCTTCTCATGAGAGATGCTCCATTATTGAGGTTATGGGGCGGAATGCCGGATATATCGCGCTTTGGGCGGGTGTCGCAAACGGTGCGGAGGACATTCTGCTTCCCGAGAAATACGATTATAACGAGCAGGTGCTCATTAACAATATCGTCAAGAGCAAGAAGAGCGGAAAAACCCACCACATTATCATCAACGCGGAGGGTATCGGACATTCGATTTCCATGGCGAAGCGAATCGAGGCGGCGACGGGTGTTGAGACAAGGGCTACCATTCTCGGTTATTTGCAGCGCGGCGGCAATCCGACCTGTAAGGATCGCTTCTATGCATCCATCATGGGCGCTTACGCGGCGGATATTCTGTGTCAGGGCAAGTCAAACCGTGTCGTTGCATACAAGCACGGACAGTTTGTGGACTATGACATTGAGGAAGCATTAAACATGTCGAAGGGAATTGACGAGTATCAGTTCGAAATCTTTAAGAAACTGTCGGAGTAATTCAACCATATAACATATGATCCGGAGATACAGTGAGGTATTGTGTTTCCGGATTTTTGTCTTTATGCATGGAGCGTGAAGATATTCTCTACTCGATGATACAGATAAGGAACAGGGATATGATTACAAGTACCACAAATAAGAAGGTAAAGGAATGGGCTGCCTTGACGCAGAAGGCCAAGGCGCGCAGGGAGGCGGGTCTTTTTGTCGCGGAGGGCACAAAGATGTTTCTGGAGGCGCCCCAAGCGTGGATCAGGGAGGTCTGTGTTTCCGAGAGCTTTTTAAAAAAATATGAGAGGGAGCCGGATGGGAAAATTGGGCGTGCGCTCAAGGCCGTCCGCTGTGAGACGGTCTCGGATGAAGTGTTCAAAAAGATATCGGATACGCAGACGCCGCAGGGGATTCTGACCGTGCTGGCACAGCCACGGTATACACTTGAGGACATGCTCTTCTCGGCAAGTGAGGGTTCAAATGACAGAAGGCCGATGTTTCTTCTGCTTGAGGATATTCAGGACCCCGGTAATCTGGGGACAATGTTCCGCGCGGGAGAGGGCGCCGGCGTAAGCGGCGTGATTATGAGCGCGAACACAGCGGATGTGTTTAATCCGAAGGTGATCCGCTCGACCATGGGCTCTGTTTACAGAGTTCCCTTTTTGACGGCGGAGTCGCTTGGGGACGTCATCACGCGGTTAAAAAGTGCGGGCGTATCGGTTTATGCGGCACATTTGAGGGACAGCACGGATTATACGGAGGCGGATTACACGGAGGCGGTCGCGTTTCTGATCGGGAATGAGAGTAACGGTCTGCGGCAGGAGACTGCGGATATGGCAACCGCCTACATAAAGATACCGATGGAGGGGCAGGTAGAATCGCTTAACGCTGCGGTGGCAACCTCCATATTGATATATGAAGCCGCGAGACAAAGAAGGAGGAGACGGGAATGAAGCTTGGATTTATCGGACTTGGAAATATGGCGAATGCCATGATTGGCGGTATTTTGGAGAAGGGACTGTACACAAAATCAGAGATAATCGGTTCCGCGAAAACAGTGGAGACCGCGGAGCGGGTGGCGGAAAAGTACGGCATTGAGACAGGTACGGACAATCGAAGGACGGCACAGGAGGCAGATGTCGTTATCCTTGCGATAAAACCGATATTTTTTGCGGAGGTTATTGATGAGATTAAGGATATTGTGACGGTTGCAGGGGAGAAGAAACTGGTGATTTCCATTGCGGCGGGAAAGACAATTGAGTGGATTGCGGCGCGCTTTGGCGCACCCGTTCGGCTCGTGCGCTGTATGCCCAATACGCCGGCGCTGGTGGGCGAGGGCTGCACCTGTGTATGCTTTCAGGAGGGAACTGCAAAGGCGGATGAGGAGTTGGTGCTGTCTGTTATGAACAGCTTTGGGAAAGCAAGCGTCCTGCCGGAGCGGCTGATGGATGCGTTTGTCGGTGTGGCGGGAAGCTCGCCTGCATATGTCTTTCTGTTTATTGAGGCGATGGCGGATGCGGCGGTGCAGGCCGGTATGCCGCGAAAGCAGGCGTATGAATTTGTGGCGCAGTCTGTTCTGGGAAGTGCTAAGCTGATGCTGGAGACAGGGAAGCACCCCGGTGAGCTTAAGGATATGGTCTGCTCGCCTGGCGGAACGACCATTGAGGCCGTAAAAGTGCTGGAGGAAAAGGGCTTTCGGGCAGCAGTGCTTGATGCGGTGGAGGCGTGCGTCAATAAATCAAAGAATGGCTGACGTATGATCAAAAATACAGCATGCGAAAAGATTTAGGGTCCAAGACTTGACAAGTCAAGGACTCTTTGCTATTATATGGAATTGTAATAGATGTTAATATTTGTGTAACATTTAGCGTGAAAATGTAAGAAATAAAAAATAATTGTCAATACTGATAATATATTTCTTACTTATTGAACGGAGAAAACAAAATGAAGACAAATTGTAAAAAGTGGAAGTATCTGCTAGGCATTACAACCGTTGTAGTGGCGTTTACGATACCCCCTGTCGTTTACATCAGTGCAGTAGACGCAAAAGCGGGAATAAAGGACGACAAGAGTGAAATGCAGGAAACCACCTCAGACAAAATGGATTCAGTCAGTACGACAGCAGGAGCGGCCGTTCTCTTAGACGCGGATATTTCATTGGAGACAGAGGAGCTTATTGAGCTCGCGGAGAATAACAGTATCCCGGATACCGTGTCGGAAGCAGGATTGGAAGAGAAGACGGAAGAGGAAGCGGGGCAGGAAGGCACCCTTGTCATGGCGAAGGTTAATCAGTCCGTGAACATTCGGGAGAGCGCCAGTCAGGAATCCGAGAAGGTAGGCATCCTTTATAAGGACTGCGGCGGAGAAATTGTAGAACAGCAGGGCGATTGGACGAAAATCAAATCCGGTGATGTAGTCGGATGGGTTAAGAACGAGTATTTGTATTTTGGAGAAGAGGCGGAGCAGCTTGCTCAGGAGGTGGGCATCCTTACGGCCTATGCGCAGACAGAGACGCTGCGCGTCCGGACGGAAGCGAACACGGAGGCGGGTGTCCTTGGCCTTCTTGCCAACGGCGAGGCACTGGAAGCCATTTCCGAGGAAGGCGATTGGGTGAGCGTCAGCTACGAGGGCACCACGGGCTATGTATCGGCAGAGTATGTCAAGATTGTGTTCGGTATTGATACGGCGGAGTCAATGGAGTCTATCCGCGCGCGGGAAGAGGCGGCGAAGGTGCAGGCGGCATCTGCGCGTCAGGAGCTGATCAATGAACAGAAGGCAGCGATATTTGCAACGGCCTCTGAACTGGATATCCTTGCGGCACTGATTCAGTGCGAGGCAGGTGGGGAGCCGTATGAGGGCCAGGTTGCGGTAGGCGCGGTCGTTATGAACCGTGTGCGCTGCGGCGGATATCCCAACACCATCACAGAGGTTATTTATCAGTCAGGACAGTTTGTGCCGGCTTCCCAGGGAAAGATGGAGTCGCTGATATTGAATAACAATATCAAGGCATCGTGCAGACAGGCGGCACAGGAGGCGATTAACGGTGTCACCAATGTAGGGGATGCGCTTCATTTCAGGAGGAAAGGCAACAGAGAAGGCCTGATTATCGGAAATCATGTATTCTGGTAACAGATATGGCTTTATAAATATTGAATCATTCAAACAACGAGCGGAGCTTTTTGCAATCGGGTGCGCAATGCAATGGTATCATTGCATTTGCACTCGATTTTTATTGCCCCTTTCAGCTAAATGTAGTAATATAAAAACATTGGAATAAATACAAATCAGGACGGAAAAAGCCGCCTGTGCGCACTTGGCGCAGCTTGGTATATGCAAAAGCGTGCGCGGAAATGGAGAAGAGTATGGATTTAAAAGGACGTAACTTTTTGACGCTGAAGGATTATACGCTGGAGGAGATTATCTATCTGTTGGATTTGGCGGCATCATATAAGGAGAAGAAGAAGAACGGGGTTCCGCACGATACGCTCCGTGGGAAGAACATCGCGCTTATTTTTGAGAAAACAAGCACGCGCACGCGCTGCTCCTTTGAGGTTGCCGCGCATGATTTGGGCATGGGGACAACCTATCTTGACCCGACAGGCTCTCAAATCGGTAAAAAGGAATCCATTGCGGATACTGCAAGGGTACTTGGGAGAATGTACGAAGGTATTGAATACAGAGGCTTTGAACAGACGATTGTGGAGGAGCTTGCCAAATATGCCGGTGTGCCGGTATGGAACGGTTTGACCAACGAATATCATCCCACACAGATGCTTGCGGATATGCTGACCATTCGGGAGCATTTCGGCAGGCTCAAGGGAATCCGGCTGACCTATATGGGGGATGCCCGCTATAATATGGGAAATTCCCTGATGATTGCCTGTGCAAAACTCGGGATGCATTTTACGGCGTGCACCGCAAAGGACTATTTCCCGAATGACGAGCTGGTTGCCGAGTGCAGGAAGTATGCGGAGCAGTCAGGTGCAACCATCACGCTTACGGAGGACGTCGACGCAGGCACAAAGAATGCGGATGTGATCTATACGGATGTATGGGTATCCATGGGTGAGCCGGATGCGGTTTGGGAGGAGCGCATTAAGGCGCTTTCCCCGTACAAGGTGACCAAGGCGGTTATGGACAATGCGGGCGCGCAGGCGATATTCCTTCACTGCCTTCCGGCCTTCCATGACCTCAAGACGAAAATCGGAAAGGAGCAGGGAGAAAAGTACGGCTTTACCGATTTGGAGGTGACGGATGAGGTCTTTGAATCTCCGCAATCTCTTGTATTTGACGAGGCGGAGAATCGTATGCATACGATAAAGGCCGTGATAGCGGCGACCTTGGGGGCTTAGTGCGTGTTATGCGCAGAAATGAGGCTTAGAATGAAAAAGGATGAGATACTCAAAAGGCTCCGTCAGGCAGGCGGTTACGTGAGCGGACAGGAGCTTTGTAAACAGTACGGGGTATCGCGCACGGCAGTGTGGAAGGCGATTAAACAGCTTGAAAAGGACGGATATACCATAGAGGCAATAACCAACAAAGGGTATCGTCTGATTGAGCGTGATGAGGAGACGCTTTCACAGGTTAGTATCGACAGCTACATGGATACACAATGGGTCGGGAAAAATCTTGTATTCCGCAAGGAGACCGGCTCTACCAATATGGATGCAAAGGTGATTGCCGAGGAGGGCGCACCCGCCGGGACGCTGGTGGTGGCAGACATGCAGACGGCGGGACGCGGCAGACGGGGGCGCGGCTGGGTGTCCGCCGCCGGTCTTGACATCTATATGTCGCTGCTGCTGCGTCCGACCTGTATGCCGCAGCAGGCCTCTTCACTGACACTTGTAATGGCGCTTGCGGTGCTTGAGGCAGTTGAGGAGCTTGTTCCAAGCGGTGTCGGCATTAAATGGCCCAATGACATTGTGGTAAATGGGAAAAAGCTATGCGGCATATTAACAGAGATGAGCGCTGAGCTTGACGGCATTCATTATGTGGTGACCGGTGTCGGCATCAACACAAATCGAACCGAACTGGATGAGGAGATTCGCGCGCATGCGACCTCCCTGATGATAGAGACCATGCATCCGGTAAATCGGGCAAAGCTGATTGCCCGTGTCATGCGTTATTATGAGAAGGATTATGCATTGTTTGCGCACAGTTGGGATTTAACGGAGCTGCTTGAACGTTATAATGCTTTTCTGGTGAACATGGATAAGGAGGTGCGCGTACTGGACCCGAAGGGAGAATACGAGGGCATTGCGCGCGGCATCAATGAGAAGGGCGAGCTTATCGTGGAGCGCGAGAGCGGTGAGCGGGAGCTTGTCTACGCGGGAGAGGTGTCCGTGCGCGGCATATACGGGTATATTTAAGAGATGGAGATTGCTTTGGAAAAGAAGGAGAACCGCGTTGTGCTCTGCGGAGCCAACGCATATGAGCAAAAATATTATTTTAACGAGACCTTTCGCGGCATCCCCGAGTCCATCAAGGAAGAACTGCATATTATATGCGTCCTTTTTACAGAGGAGGTAGGCGGCGTCTTTACGATTGTTTTTGAGGAGGACGGCAGCGTGAGCCTTGATACGGAAGCTTACGAGGAGGATATTCTTTATGATGAGGTCAGCAGCGGGCTTCTGTTGCGGGAAATACGGATGCAGCGGCAGGAGCTTCTGGAGTCGCTGAGTCTGTATTACAGGGTGTTTGTGCTCCATGAGGAATATTAGAGGCGCTTTGGGGAAATGCTTGTGTGGACGAATGGAGGCGGAAAATGATTTTAGTAATTGATGTAGGGAATACCAATATCACCTTTGGCGTGTATGAGGCGCAGCGGCTGGTTACGACGTTTCGTCTGATGTCAAAAACACAGCGCACCTCCGATGAATACGGGGTGCTGATAACGGAGCTTTTGAGCAAAAATAAGGTAAGTCCGGCACAAATCGAGGGAACCATTGTCGCAAGCGTCGTGCCCAATGTGATGCACTCCCTGGTAGGGGGAATTAAGCGGTATGTCACGGAAAAGCTGATGATTGTAGGCGTGGGAATCAAGACAGGCATTCGGATTGTTACGGAAAATCCGAAGGAAATCGGGCCTGACCGCATTGTGGACGCGGTTGCCGCATATGAATTATATGGCGGACCCGTGTTGGTATTGGATTTTGGTACGGCGACGACCTATGATTTGGTAAATGCGGAGGGGTGCTTCTGTGCAGGTATCACGGCGCCCGGTATACGGATTTCCGCAAAGGCGTTGTGGGAGGATGCGGCAAAGCTTCCGGAGATCGAAATCAAAAAGCCGGCGTCCATTCTGGCGCAGGAGACGATTTCAAGTATGCAGGCGGGGCTTGTGTACGGACAAATCGGGCAGACCGAGTACATTATACAGCGCGTGAAAAAGGAGACGGGATTCGACGATTTGAAGGTGGTCGCGACCGGCGGCTTGGGACGCATTATTGCCGAGGAAACGGATATGATACAGGAGTACAACAGCGCGCTTACCTTGGAGGGACTTAGAATTATTTATGAAAAGAACAACAGACAGGCAGCTCAAAATCGGTGACGTCGTGCTCGAAAACAACGTGATTCTGGCGCCGATGGCGGGCGTAACGGATTTACCGTTTCGGTTACTGTGCAGAGAGCAGGGAGCCGGCCTTTTATGTATGGAGATGATCAGCGCGAAGGCGGTACATTTTAACAACAGGAATACCGAGGCGCTGATGGAGATACACCCGGATGAGGTGCCGGTATCGTTGCAGCTTTTCGGTTCGGAGCCGGATATTATGGCAGAAACGGCCGCCCGCATTGAGGAGCGGCCGTTTGCGATATTGGATGTCAACATGGGCTGCCCCGTGCCGAAGGTGGTCAACAACCATGAGGGAAGCGCACTGATGAGAGATCCCAAGCTTGCGGGAGAAATCATAAGGGCACTGTCGGATGCAATCAAAAAGCCGGTTACGGTAAAGATACGCAAGGGCTTTGATGATGCGCATGTCAATGCGGTCGAGCTTGCCAAAATAGCGGAAGCAAACGGCGCGGCGGCGGTCACGGTGCATGGCAGAACCAGAGAGCAGTATTATGCGGGAGAGGCTGATTGGGACATCATTCGGCAGGTTAAGGAGGCGGTGAGCATTCCTGTTATCGGTAACGGCGATGTTACGGACGCCCTTTCCGCAGAGCGGCTTCTGAGGGAGACCGGCTGCGACGGTATCATGGTAGGCAGGGCAAGTCGCGGGAATCCGTGGATATTTCGTGAAATTAACGGGTATCTGGATACGGGCGTCATACCGAAAAGACCGACAAAAGAAGAGGTCTGCGATACGATATTAAGGCATGCGCGGCTGCAGATTGCGCATAAGGGCGAGTATACCGCCGTGCGGGAGATGCGAAAGCATGTCGCCTGGTACACAACAGGCTATCCGCATTCCGCAAGGCTCCGGCAGATGGTAAATGAGATAGAGACCATAGAGGCGCTTGAGAAGAGTATTCAAGGGATCTTTTTGGAGGGGCGTATGAGCCTGAAGGAAGTCGATTTTAGTTGACATGATTGTTAAAAAAGACTATAATATGCAACAGTTCAGCCGTATGGAAATGATTGGTTAAGCGCCTGCGGCAGTTTTGAATGAGAAGCGATATATATTTTATTTATGAAAGGACAGATAAATTCCATGGAAGCAAAGAAGAATTTATTAACGCGTGAGGGCCTCAAGAAATATGAAGATGAGCTGCATGATCTCAAGGTAGTTAAGAGAAAGGAAGTAGCGGAGAAAATCAAGGAAGCGAGAGAGCAGGGAGACCTCTCGGAAAATGCGGAATATGATGCCGCGAAGGATGAACAGCGTGATATCGAGGCGAGGATTGAGGAGCTGGAAAAAATCCTGAAGAACGTTGAGGTTGTTGATATGGAGGATGACAACCATGATCTTGAGAAGGTCAGCTTCGGTTTGGTTGTGAGGGTAAAGGATAACGAGTTCGGCGACGAGATGGAGTTTAAAATTGTCGGTGCTACCGAGGCGAACAGCTTAAAGGGAAAGATTTCGAATGAATCCCCGCTTGGGAAGGCACTCCTTGGCGCAAAGAAGGGGCAGGAAGTTGCGGTAGAGGCGCCTGCAGGCATGATTCATTATACAATTCTGGATATTTACAAGCCGGAAGCGTAGCGTCGATTGGCGATATGAAAGGACGAAAGGGGTATGAAAAGTGGCACAGGAGCAGAATAACAGTCAGGATATGAACCAGCTTTTGAAGGTGCGCAGGGAAAAGCTCGCGGCGCTGCAGGAAGCCGGAAAGGATCCTTTTCAGATAACAAAATTTGACGTAACACATCACAGTCAGGATATCAAGGACAGCTTTGACGAGTTGGAGGGCAAAAATGTCACCATCGCGGGGCGTATGATGTTCAAGCGTGTTATGGGAAAAGCGTCCTTTTGCAACATACAGGATTTAAAGGGAAATATTCAGTGCTATGTGGCGCGGGACAGCATCGGCGAGGAGCCGTATGCGGACTTTAAGAAGTATGACGTAGGTGATATTCTGGGAATCAGTGGTGAGGTATTCCGCACGAAGACGGGGGAGATGTCGGTTCATGCCGCTTCGGTTACGCTCTTGTCCAAGAGTCTGCAAATCCTTCCGGAGAAGTTTCATGGTCTGACGGATACGGATATGCGGTACCGCCAGCGCTATGTGGATCTGATTATGAACGCGGAGGTGAAGGATACCTTTATCAAGCGTTCCAAGGTACTCAGCAGTATCCGTCGCTATCTTGACGGGGAGGGCTTTATGGAGGTTGAGACGCCCATGCTGGTATCGAATGCGGGCGGTGCGGCGGCAAGACCTTTTGATACGCATTTTAATGCGTTGGACGAGGATTTGAAGCTGCGCATTTCTCTGGAGCTTTACTTAAAGCGTCTGATTGTGGGCGGCATGGAACGCGTCTATGAGATTGGGCGTGTTTTCCGAAACGAGGGGCTGGATACCAGACACAATCCCGAGTTTACATTGATGGAGCTGTATCAGGCCTATACGGATTATCACGGCATGATGGACTTGACGGAGAACCTGTATCGCTATGTCGCGAAAGAGGTTACCGGTTCGGAAATACTTACCTATGGCGAGCATACGATGGATCTGTCGAAGCCGTTTGAACGGATTACGATGGTGGACGCGGTCAGGAAGTATTCGGGCGTTGATTTTAATGAGATTCATACCTTGGAGGAGGCCAGAGCCATTGCCAAGGAGAAACATGTGGAGTTCGAGGAGCGGCATAAGAAGGGTGACATCCTGAACCTGTTCTTTGAGGAGTTTGTGGAGGAGCACCTGATTCAGCCGACGTTTGTGATGGATCATCCGATTGAGATTTCCCCGCTTACCAAGAAGAAGCCGGAGAATCCCGAGTATGTGGAACGTTTTGAGTTCTTTATGAACGGCTGGGAGATGGCCAATGCCTACTCTGAGCTGAATGATCCGATTGATCAGCGTGAGCGCTTTGCGGCGCAGGAGGCGCTGCTGGCAGCAGGCGATGCGGAGGCAAACCATACGGATGAGGATTTCCTCAATGCACTCAGCATCGGGATGCCACCGACAGGGGGTATCGGATTTGGAATTGACCGCATGGTAATGATGATGACAAACAGTCCTGCGATACGGGATGTGCTGCTGTTCCCGACAATGAAATCATTGGATAAATAAATCCGGTATTTATGCGGGTTTGTGGCACTTTCATTAGAGATTTGATAACAATTTGACATCAAATTTTACATCTTTTGGTGGACTGATTTGGACTTATACGGTATGTTTTAGAAATTTGAACCTTTCAAAACTAAATAGTTGAATGCTGTTAAAAGGACATTTTCCAAGATACGGAGAGTGTCCTTTTTCTGTTGTTATGGTTCAAACAAAAAACAGAAAATCCATAAGGAGGTTCAAATATTACAGTAAAGGAAGTAGCAGAGCTGTTAGGAGTAGAAACTCAGCCAATCAGCGGCTGTTTATAATTCATCCGCACAGTCAGGCAAATAGCTTCATATCACATATATTTATTGTTTTTTCTGTATTTCGAAGGTGAAAGACCCTTTGTTTTTTTAAACGCATTTCCGAAATAATCACTGTCATTAAAGCCGCATTTCAATGCAATTTCGCTAATGGATTCATTTGTTTCAAGGAGCATATCCGATGCCTCTTGTATTCTCACATATATAAGATATTCCTTATAACCAAAGCCTGTAGATGACTTGAATTTTTTCGAAAAATAGGTAGGACTTATATTGACATGAGCTGCCACTGCCTCAAGGCTCAGATCCTTCATATAGTTGATCCTTATATACCTGGCAGCTTCCTGCATAAGGGTATCCGCCATATCTATGTTTTGGATGTACTCACTGCTTTTGTGGTGCTTATAGCGTATCAGAAATATTATAAGCTCCTGAAGGCAATTTTTAATGTTTATATCCGAATAATCGTCGCGCTGCTCATATTCAGACAGCATCCTGTTTAAAAGACCCTCTATATAATCCCTGTGTACACTTGCAATGTGTATAACGGGGTCGGAATAAAATATCTTTTTGAAGGATACTTGAGAAGCGGATGATTTGATGTCGGGTACAGCTTGATCGTTAAAAATTATGGCAATTCTTTCATGGACTCTGTCATTTACATATGAGGTTTTATGTATGGTATTCATAGGTATAAAGACCATATCTCCTCTGTCAAGAATATAAATAGAATCGTCAAGAAAAATTTTCCTTGTGCCGCTTTGCAGATAATATATTTCATACATAGGATGTAAATGTGCGGTAGGCATATTGAAATACGGATCATGGCGTATTTTGGAGATTTTAAATACCTCGGACAAAATAAATTTCAACTCCTTCCAAAGATTTTTAATTAGGATGTATTTAAAAACAGTATAATCCAAAAACGCAAAAAATCAAGGTTTTTATTTATAAATATCAAAATTCAAATGGAAAACACATATTTTTTGTTATACAATAGTTACAATAGAAATGATGACGGCATTTCTAAAATAGGAGGTACTGTATATTTAACGCTAAAAGAAAGTGTATTTTAACAATGGAACAGAAGAAAACAGATATGACAACAGGCCCAATTATGAAGAATATATTTCTCTTTGCAATTCCTATTGTGCTTGGAAATATATTACAATACCTGTATACCACGGTGGATACACTGGTTATCGGAAATTACTGTGGTGAGACCTCTCAGGCAGCAGTGGGAACCAGCTCTCAGCCGGTGGAAGTGCTTTCGTGTGTTTTTCTTGGAATTGGCACAGGAGTATCCATATTGGTCTCTCAATATGCGGGAGCCGGGGATGTGGCGAAGATGCGGCGGGCGGTGGACACGGCTACATTCTTCGTATTTGTATGTGGTATCCCCCTTTGCGTGATTGGATATTTTGCGGCGCCGTTGATCTTAAACCGGATGGGTGCACCTGCGGATACATGGGATGCTGCAGTGGCATATACGCGAATTGTGTTCCTTGGAGCCCTTGGAAATATAGGCTATAACATGAATGCAGGAATTCTTCGTGGTATGGGGGACAGTAAGGCATCACTGTGGTTTTTGGTAGTATCCTGTATCGCAAATATCGTGCTGGACCTTTTGTTCGTTGCCGGATTGGGAATGGATGCAGGTGGTGCGGCACTTTCCACAACCCTTGCAATGTATTTGTCCTGGATTATCAGTATCGTGTATATCAGAAAAAAAATCCCGGATTTGGAATTATCCTATTTCCCAAAGGGATTTGATCGGAAGGAATTGAAGCAGATTGTTATGATCGGTCTTCCCATCGGACTGAACAATTCCCTGTACTCTCTCGGGCATGTAGCAATACAGACTTTGGTAAATGCGCAGGGATCCGTTTTTATGGCAGGCAATTCGGTCGCAGGCAGGGTAACGGGACTGACCAATATAGCGATTACCGCATTGTCTTCTGCGGCAACCACTTTTTCGGGACAAAATTACGGAGCCGCGAATTTTGACAGACTTCGACAAGGTTATATTCGGATTCCTGTGATTTCCGGCATTGTTACACTGACTTTCGGATTATGTATGATTTCTTTTCGCATGCCAATATTACGGATCTTTTCGAGAGATGAAGAAGTGCTTATGTACGCCGGCAGATATGTTGTGGTCATGTTGTTGTCGCAATGGCTTTTTGCGATATTTAACGGTATTATCTGTATAGTAAACGGTGTGGGATTGATTCGTTATTCAACGGTTGTGAATATCCTGATGCTCTGGGCAGTGCGTATTCCAAGTGCGCATTTGATTGATCGTTATTTTGACGGAACTTATATTATGCTGTGTTTCCCAATCAGTTTTAGTTTTGGCATGATCATGATGCTTGGCTATTATGTGTTCTCAAAGAAGTGGAAAGAAATTATCAGAACCGGTTTGTGATTTTAAACGGGCGGAAAGGAAGGGAGTATGGAACGTCTGTCTGTAAAGCGTGTTGTTTTGTATGAGCAGGATAATCCGGAAAATATGGGACTTGATCCTTCTGATTGTGTGATGTTTCGAAGCGGACGTCACAAGAATGATATGCCGTCGGTATTTCGATTGGGACAGAGAAGCGCTGCTATGGAAGATGCCATGGGCGGCATGACAGAGACCGGAGATAAAGTGGAGACGGCTTATCAGGAAAGATGTATTTTAGCGACCACCTAACCATTCCTTTGACCGGCCGATAGAGTATAAAGTTATGCTGCCGGCAGGGTATGTGACGGAAGAGGGAGGAGGAGTTATTACGGTACAGGTTTCCCCGCTTCAAAAGATAGAAAAAGAATGGAGATGTAAGGTACAAATCTGAAATTTAACACAAAGTTAAAAGATATGCCGGGGTGTACCTGTAAATGACAGAAAGGAAGGATAAATATATGATAAAGACAGCGGTAATCGGAGTAGGAAATATGGGAAGCAAATATGCTTCTATCATACAGGACGGCATGATTCAGGGAATGGAATTGAGCGCTGTCACAAGGGTGCGTGGTACATACAGAGAGATGCTTCTTCCGTCCATTGAGGCGGGCATGCCCGTATATGAGACTGCGGCCGAGCTTTTTACGGCGGTGGAAAATAAAGAGCTGTCGATAGACGCTGTTGTGATTGCAACGCCGCACTATGCGCATGAGGAATTGGCAGTCAGGGCGTTTAAGAATGGACTGCATGTGCTGTGCGATAAGCCTTCAGGTGTATATAGCAGGCAGGCGCGGATCATGGAAACCGAAGCCGTTAAGTCGGGCAGGGTATTTGGTATGGTGTTTAATCAGAGAACGCTTCCGCTTCATATACAGTTGTATGAGTTGGTAAACAGCGGAAGATATGGCGCTCTGAAAAGAGTAAACTGGGTTGTCACAGACTGGTACAGACCGGAACAATATTATACTTCAAGTTCCTGGCATGCGACATGGGATAAGGATGGAGGCGGTATTTTATTGAATCAATGCCCGCACAATCTGGATCTTTTGCAGTGGATATGCGGCATGCCTGTCAGGGTCCAATGCTTTTGCAAAGAGGGGCATTTTCACGATATCGAGGTAGAGGATGATGTGACCGTGTATTTTGAATGGGAAAACGGAGCAACGGGGACGTTTATCTCTTCAACCGGAGATGCGCCGGGTATAAACCGTTTGGAAATATCGCTGGAGGAGGCACTGATTGTCTGCGAGAACGGAAAACTGCGAATCGGGGAACTTGTTCAGGAGATGGGTGGCAAAGAGGCGGATTATCGCAAAAGTTCCACGGATTATTTCAGGAAAATAAAAGGAACATGGACAGAAATAACTCCGGAAAAGGAAGAGATGCCATACGAAAAAGTTTTACAGGGCTTTGCCGATGAATGCATGGGTGTCGGAAAATGCATTGTTCAGGGCACGGAAGGAAGAAAAAGCCTGCTGCTTTCCAATGCGGCATATCTGTCGTCATGGGAGAAAAGGATGGTGAATATCCCGAATATAGGAACTGACGAAGAACTTGAATTTGAGCGGTTATTTGAAAAATGGTTAGAACAAAAAAGAAGCAGGCAGATAAATCTGAACGGGTCAATGTATCATGGGAGTAGGTAAAAAGTGGAGGATAATGTAAAATGAAATGGGGTATTCTGGCAACAGGAACGATTGCGGCAAAGTTTGCAAAAACCGTGGCAGAAATGCGTTCCGATGACGAAAAGGCAGTGGCTGTCGGGTCAAGGGATGCGAAAAGGGCACAGGAATTTGCAGATACATATGGGATTGAGAAGGCATATGGGTCTTATGAGGAACTGACGGCAGATCCGGAGGTAGAGGCCGTCTATATTGCTACGCCAAATAGTATGCACTTTGGTAATGCAATGTTGTGTCTTAAGAACGGAAAGCATGTCCTGTGTGAAAAGCCCTTCACAACAAATGCCGGTGAGGCAGAAAGTTTATATCGTGAGGCAGATGAGAGAGGGCTGTTTATCATGGAAGCATTTTGGATCCGATTTCTGCCGCTGCATGAAAAGCTTTTGCAGATCATTGAGATGAAAGAACTTGGAGAATTACGCCATATACGCTGTGATTATGGGTTTATTGCCAAAGGTGCAAGACGTGAGCGCAAATTTAAATCGGAATTGGGTGGCGGAGCGCTACTTGATATAGGGATTTATAACCTTGGCTTCCTGCATATGCTGATGGGGGCAGCCCCGGAGACAATGACCTCAGAAGTACATCTTAACGAATATGGAACAGATGATTTCAGCGTGCTGCAGCTTAAGTATCCGGGAGGACAGACAGCGCATTCCGTGCAGAGCATAGGGCTGCAGATGGAACGTCAGGCGGCACTTTACTTTGATAAGGCAACTGTTTATCTGCCGGATTTTCAGACGGCTTCTTCAATGACGGTAAGGCCTGTAGAGGGAGAGGCATACACGATTGAGTGTCCTTTTGAAATAAATGGATTTGAGTATGAGATACGGGAAGTAACCCGATGTGTGAGAGCCGGTAGGACGCACAGTGAAATCTTCAAGCCAAAGGACAGTGTTGCCGTTTTAAGGTTGATGGATGAAATACGTAAATCATGGAATATGAAGTTTTCGTTTGAATGAAAGTCAAATTAGAAAGGAGGGTGTATACGGTTGAAAAAATTAGGTTTTGGAACGATGAGGCTTCCGCTGACGAACCCGGAGGATGTAAAAAGCATTGACTATGAACAGATGTGTCAAATGGTGGACCATTTCCTGGAGCAGGGCTTTGTTTATTTTGACACAGCATACCCTTATCATGGAGAACAATCGGAGGGCGCAGTAAAGCGCTGTCTGGTAGACCGATATCCTAGAGAGCAATATATTTTGGCGGATAAAATGCCTATTTTGCGCGTGAAAGCATCAGAAGAATATCCAAAGTATTTTGAAGAACAACTGCGCCGCTGTGGAGTAGAATATTTTGACTATTATCTGCTTCATAATATGGGAAAAGAGAGATATGCCAACACTTTAAAATATGGCGGTTTTGAGTTTATTTGCAGATTAAAAGAACAAAAACTGGTGAAAAACATTGGGTTTTCCTATCATGATGACGCAGAACTATTGGACGAAATCCTGACAAAATATCCGGAGATGGATTTTGTGCAGCTTCAGATCAATTATCTGGACTGGAACAGCGCGGCAATTCAGTCGGGTGCCTGTTACGAGGTGGCCTGCCGTCATGGGAAACCGGTTATCGCCATGGAACCTGTAAAGGGCGGAAGTCTGGCAAATCTCCCTGCGGAAGCTATAAAAGAGATGAAGAAAAGGGGCGCTCAGGGGTCACCCGCATCCTATGCCATTCGTTATGTTGCATCTCTGGACAATTGTATGATGGTGTTAAGTGGAATGAGCAATTTGGAACAGCTTATGGACAATACCTCCTATATGAGGAATTTTCAGTCACTTGACAAGGAAGAGCAGGAGATGCTGCAACGAGTTACTGATATTGTGAACAGCAATATGACACCATGTACAAACTGCAGGTATTGTATGGAAGAGTGCCCTAAGAATATCAATATTCCCGCCTATTTCGGATTGTACAATATGTATGCTGCTACCGGAAAGAAGACGAATATGTACTATGAGAGATATTCCATGAATTTTGGCAAGGCTGTGGACTGTATCAAGTGCGGAAAGTGTGAACGAATCTGCCCCCAGCATATAGAAATCCGTGGGGCGTTAGAGAAGTTTGCGGATTTGTACGAACGGAATTAAGGAATTTGCCAAGATTATATGGAAAACTTTTGGTGTCAGTCCGTAAGTGGGTCGGTATGGCTATATGGCCAATACCCCGGCTTTTCCTGTTGGCGTAATTTCCTTTGGGGATAGCGGCCTTCCATTTCCGTTTCAATTATGGATATATTTGCGGAGGCGACGGATATAAAGAAAATAGAAGCAATCAAGGCTCTGGAAAAGAATAGTGATATTTTGTATTTCAAGGACACTTTCCAAGTGAGAATTTGGGAGTGTCCTTTTGTTATGGTCAGGCAAAGGAACAAAGAAAATCAAAATACATAACTTTTTTGCAAGCACATACGGCAATAAAGAAATAGAGAGCATTATTTACCGATTTTTGGATAAATGGCACAGCAGACAGTAGGTAGGACACATA
>CAMWYL010000016.1 GCA_947178465.1 uncultured Lachnospiraceae bacterium
TGGAAAACCAATTCGTATGTTGCAGAACCGCGAATGCCCATTTTCTTTTCCTTCGTTCCAAATGTGAATCCGGGTGTGCCTTTCTCCACAATAAAGCCGGAAATGCCTCTGCTGCGCTGACTCTTATCCGTCATGGCAGTCACAAAATATGTATCCGCGTAAAAACCGTTTGTGATGAAAATTTTTGAGCCATTCAACAGCCAATAGTCCCCCATATCAACAGCGGTTGTCTGCTGATTACCCAAATCACTTCCGGCTGACGGTTCTGTTACTGCAAAAGCACCTAATTTCTCGCCCTTCAAAAGCGGTACAAGATATTTCTGTTTTTGTCCCTCTGTACCAAACTCCGATATCGGAAACGAGCCTAAAGAATGGTGGTCTGATAACATAACGGAAGTAGTCGAACAATGTTTTGCCAATTCCTCAATTACGGCAATATAAGCAAGATAAGAGTGTCCTGCACCGCCGTATTCTTTTGGATAGCAAATTCCCATCATACCTAATTCTGCCAATCTTTTTCTGTTTTCTTCAGGAAAGCGTTCCTGCTCGTCAATCTCTGCTGCCATTGGTGCAACCTCATTTACACCAAATTCATGAATCATGTCTATTACATTCTGTTCGTCCTCGCTAAATTTGAAATTCATATGATACCTCCCGGAATTTAATTGCTATTTTCTGTCTGCCGTTTTATAATAGCACAAGAAAAATGATTAAAAAATTCAATAAATTCGATTTCAAAATTCGATATTTTCAATGTATTAAGGAGAAATGCAAATGAATACAAAGAATTTGGTCACATTTAAAGCAATACTCGAAACAGGGAGTTTTCAAAAAGCAGCGGATAAATTGAACTATACGCAGTCTACGGTAACCTTCCAGATAAAGCAGCTTGAAGAAGAACTCTCTCTAAAACTGTTTGAGAAAATCGGCAGAAGAATGGAACTAACGCAGGCGGGTAAAGATATTCTCCCTTATATTGATACGATTTTACAAGGGGCAGAACAAATCAGCAACTATGGAAAAAGCCTGTCTGAAATTACCGGCTCGCTTAAGCTGGCAATTCCCGACTCTATTCTGATATATACCATGCAGCCGTTCATGCAGGCATTTTTACATGAAGCCCCAAATGTGCAGCTTGTCATTAATTCCATACAATCCGGCGAAATCAATCAAGCCGTCATGGACGGAAGTGCGGACATCGGTATCAACTGTGAAAAAGAATATTATCCTGACAGCATTGTGCACAATAGATTGGGAACTTATAAGATACTTCTTGTCGCCTCGCCTTTTACCGATAGCAGTTTGCTTGATTTTATGACGCCGCACCAACGCAAACCGTTTAGCCTGATCTGTAATGAACCGGACGGATATTATCAATTGGAAATGAATAAATACCTTGCGAAAAAAGATATTGTTTTGAATCCTTACATGAAAGTGCAGAGTATTGAGGCGGTAAAAAGATGTGTTATGAATAATCTGGGAATTGCAGTTGTCCCCGGCTATTCTGTTGTGGAAGAATTGAAGAACGGTTCTTTAATGCCTGTCAGAACGGAACTTGATGATATAACATATCACTCCATTTACGTTTATCACAAGAACAAGTGGATAAGTCCGCAAATGGAGTTGGCGTTGAATTTGTTAAAAAAGCATGTAGCGGTACCTTGACATAATCTCAATAAATCCATTTTTACATACATGCTTCGAAATCCGAAAATTGTGTGTTATAATGCTTAAATGAAGTACAGCGATTTACCGAACGGAGGATGATTATGTTAAGAAATAAGGATATTTTAGAACTGAAACGGCGTTTCAAAAAGGAGGCATGTACGTTTACCAGAATGTGCGGCTGCTATGTCGATTCCAACAAGAACAAGGTGGTTGAGCTCAACGAAAGCTTCCTCAATCTTGAGGATGAAGAATTTTATAAGTATCTTGAGATTGCCAAGAAGGCGCTCTCCGGAACCATTGGAAACAACCTGCTGGAGCTGAAATTTGCAAAAGAGGAAGAGGAATCGGGCGGAAAACAGCAGTATCTTCTCGGGCTGCGTGAGAGCGGACTGCGCAATCCCGACCTGCTGGAGCATCTGTATGATATGATTATAGACAATTACGATTATGTCGGAAATTACCTTATTCTGATATTTCATGACGTATATGATATCATCACCAAGACCAATGACGATTTAAAAATCGACGAATCGGAGGAGGTTTTTCAATATCTGTTGTGCGCCATCTGCCCCGTGAATCTCTCCAAGCCCGGGCTTGGCTATCGGGAGGACGAGAATCGAATCGGCGTACGCATTCAGGACAGAGTGGTCGGAATGCCGGACGTCGGCTTTCTGTTCCCCAGCTTTTCAGAGCGTTCAGCGGACGTTCATTCCCTTACATACTATGTACGCGACGCGAAGGACTCGCATCGTGATTTTGTTGAAGCTGCGCTTGGCTGTGGCTCCAAACGCACGGCGACAGAGGAGCAGAATACCTTCCACAGCATTGTTAAAACCGCGCTTGCGCCGATTATTGAGAAGAGTGATGACGTTCTGATACAGATTCAGGAAAGCCTGAATGATTTGGCGGAGGAACACGAAGCAGAGATGGAAGATTTGGTGATTGTGGAGCCGGAGGAATTTACCCTGACCACACAGATTATCAAAGATGTTCTTTCCAAGAACGATGTTCCTGATGCTGCGGTTGCCATGATAGAGGAGCAGTTTACTGAGGAGTTTCAGGACAAGCTGCCTGTCGTCAAAAACCTTGTCGATGAGAAGGCACTTGAGAAGAATAATAAGGAAAAGAAAGAGATAAAGCTTTTGGAGGAGGTTGCGACTCTCAAGCAGGAATTAGCGGAGACCAAGCAGGAAAATCAAGAAAAGGCGGAACAGATTGAGACGCTTATCAGCATGGAGGCTCCTGTAAATCCTACGGATGCCGACCATTGGGTTGAGGTGTTTCTGCGCATGAAGCCGGACAAAGCCGAGCATGTGAAGGCACAGACGATTGACGGGCAGAAGTATCTGCTGATTCCGATCGAGGAGGATGAGTCGATTAATCTGAACGGAGTGGAGACGACGGTTTAAGAAGAGAAGCCGACAGACGAAGAAACGAGTACGAATGTCCAATTACGTACCTCGTTTCTTCTGTTTGTCAGCTCACGTAAATGCCTTAACATCATTTGTTTATCACGCCTAAATTGATAATATCAATATAAAGTATTGCCCGGAAGAGTTACAAACGGACATGTACAAAATAATGAATACCTGTTGTATGTTTTTCTTTCCGAACATAATTCTGCACTTTATTCAAAGAAACGATTTTGAACCTCCCCAACAGTTCCTCTATGTCTAATTCGTTCACATAACAGTGCGGAATTCCCGCTTCGCTTCCTTCTGTCGGTATCATGGTAAAGCCATCCGTGGTTTTTTCCTCATGAAATTTTACATTATCCTTTGAGTTGAATGTGATATACGCTTCCCCATTCTTTCTCAACACTCTTTCTATCTCGCTGACCGCTTTCCGCATTCCCGCATAGTCCGTGTGATAAATCGTGTGAAAACAAATCACACAGTCAAACGATTCATCCTCATATGGCAATTGCACCATGTCACATATTCTCGCATCAACAGCTACATTGAACTTCTCCGCTGTCTGTTTTATTAATTCAATACTGCTGGGGGGCATAATCTGCCGCGCTTACCTGAAAACCGTTTTCAGCAAAGGAAAAAGCATGTCTTCCCTTACCGGCACCAATGTCCAAAACGGAATGAAATTTTTCCTTCCACTGCACTGCAACCGGTAAAAACTCCTCTGAAATCGTGAGCCATGAATCCGAGGTAACCTTTGTCCAATCCCATCCCTTATGTTCTACTTTCATTGTAATCCTCCTTTTCAATTCTGCCTAAACTTCTTATCGTAGCATAATCCTGCAGAACAGCTGCTTCCAGGTTATGTTCATTATAATAAAAGTCCGGGATGATTACTTGATTTTTTGAGTAAATTGCAGCTGTCACAACAAAAATGATATGACCCCTTCCGGACAGACAATTCACAGCCACATGATATGAATTAAGAAAAATGATTTTATAAGATATGCCATTTTGTGATATGAAAGGCTGAAATAATACAATTCTACTGCCGTTCTACCTCTGTAACATATAATTCTCCTGCTATTCGGTTGCTTTTTAGAGGACATAGAGCGAAAATAGTTTTAGAAAAAGAGCGGGAGGAACAACGGATGTTCAATATTGATAAACAAAAATTTGGCACATTTATAGCCATGCTTCGTAAAGAAAAAGGTATTACCCAAAAGGAGTTGGCGGAACAACTTTTTATATCTGATAAAGCTGTAAGCAAATGGGAAACTGCCACAAGTGTCCCTAGCATAGAATTGTTAATACCATTAGCAAATCTATTGGGAGTTACTGTAACAGAGTTGTTGATGTGTCAGCGCATGGAGCAAGACAACGCACTGAGTACAACACAAGTTGAACAAGTTGTGAAAGCTGCGATTTCGTATTCAGAAGAAGAACAGACACGGGCTTATCATAACAAAGGTAAATGGGGACTTATATGTATATTCTCTTTCATTATTGCTTGCCTTGAAATAACGTTTTGTTATATGAGTGGGTGCATAACTACCGGACTAATAGTATCTATGATCTTGGGAGCAACTATTGGAATATATTTTTGTTTCTTTGCAAAGGAAAAGCTGCCAACCTATTATGACGAAAACCATATTTGTGTATATACGGACGGATTGTTTGAAATGAATTTACCCGGAATTTCATTTAACAATAGCAACTGGGGAAAAATATTGAAAGTCGGACGTATTTGGGCTGTAACACTAATGTTGGTATATCCGATAATCAGCTATATAGAAACTTTATTTTTTACGGGAATTTGGAGGGATATCGTTGACCTGTTTCTTGACTTGTTTCTTACTTTAGGAGGCTTCTTCATTCCAATTTATATTATTGGAAAAAAATACAAATAAAGGTATCCTGAGGCTGTCGCAACAAGCTCCTATCCGTCGTTTTCTACGGAATAAGGACGCAGGTCAATACCGGAATACCCTCCCGCATAAGAAAAATTGTACGAAGGTCGTGCCGATTCTACAATATTTTCACGCTGCTTAAAAAGAACCGCTTCACTTAGCGCATAGACAGAAAAAACAACAGCAAAAAGAATTGCCGCTATGACCTTTTTATAGCAGGCAGCGCCCGTTGGCTCCACGCCTGTCTTTTTTGCCGACAGACGCTCTCCCACTGCAAATCCCCAAATGAAGACAAAATCATAAAACAGATTCCAAAGCAGCATCGAATGCCACAGATCAAGCCCGAATATCTGCATGTCACTCCCATAAATGGCAAAGCTGAATAAATGAAGGCTCCGGAAGCCAATTAATAACACTACTAAGTCACCGGTTGAATTTTGCACGTTACATATTCCCACATTCAGCAAATACCATATAAGCGGCAGAATTAGCGGCACATAAAGCCCTCTCCTGTCGGACGGTTTACGAGGACGCTTTGCTTTCGTAATCACATACCTGTATCCGCACATTATCACAAAGCAGGAAATTAACAGAATCAGAACACGCAAATATACCGACATATACTCTCCGATGATAATACTGAAAAGTAACGGAAGGCTCCATCCTTTTTTACTTACCCTATTCCCTATTCTTCAGCACTTCCGCCGGGGTGATTCGCTTTCATTTCCGGACAAGAAGTACGTTTACGGCAAAATACATCGCCATCACGTCCGCAAAAATCCGTCAATGAAATATCATAATTCTTAACAGACCTCGCATAATATAGACTAAAGACATTCAAAATGCGGATTGGAAATATGAATATAAAAGATAAAAGCACCTTTATCCTTGCCCTGCTTATCCCCATTGCAGTCGGAACGCTCTCCGCGCTCTTTAGCGGAACCATGGAACTATACACCCAAATAAACAAACCGGCGCTTGCGCCTCCCGGCTTTCTTTTCCCGATTGTATGGACAGTCCTCTACATTCTTATGGGGATATCCTCATATATTATTTTCGCGTCCGATGCCCCCGGCAAAACCCGGGCGTTAAATATTTATGCCCTCCAGTTATTTTTTAACTTCTTCTGGAGTATCCTTTTTTTCAGATTTCATTGGTATTTTATTTCTTTTCTGTGGCTGCTTGCGATGATTATTTTAATTCTGATCATGATAAACGCGTTCTATAAAATCAAGCCGCTTGCCGCATACTTACAGATACCGTATTTATTATGGTGCGTGTTTGCCGCATACCTGAATTATATGATTTACAAATTAAATTAAGGAAACGCTCCCCTTATTTCAATGCGCTCCGCACAAACATCAGAGAAAAGCCTAACAGATTCTGCCCCTCCCACTTATGCATGTCCAAGCGCCTGTCGTCCTTCATGGATAAGCCGATTCCCCAGATTTTATCCTGAACGGCGCACTCTGCCAAAATATCCTGCTGCGTCGCAAGGAGCTTCTCCTTCAACGCCCTATTTTGACGAAACTTTTCCAGAAGCCCCTGATATATGATGATCTGACGCAGTCCGTTCCAAATCAAATCATCATAGTTCCTTACCGCGCGCCCCAGGGCTTTGATTTTTCCAACGTCTGATATTGCCAAAATCTGACGCGCGATATCCTCGTCCCCAAAGAGCACCGCCTTTTGATACATCATATACTGCTCCATGGAAGAATACTTTATGCCGTCTATCTCAAAATCAGAGAGATACCAATTGCTCAGGTACCCGTTGATTTCATCCGGATTGTGAAAACATATTATCTGTCTCATATTTTTAAACACTCCTTTCGCAAAGTTCTGTAAACCTGTCTGCGTCCTATCCTGAAAATTCCAATTACTTAAGCTTTCTGCTCCTCGGAAAATTCGCTTATTACCTGTATTTTCCCTATGATATGCCGGTTAAAGGTATCCAGTTCCTCTGCCGGAACCCATAATTCCTGATGATAGCTGCCGCCGACAACCTGAACCTCAAACTGTGCAGAGTATTCGTCATCAATTTCAAACTTTGTCACATAGCCCTTGTGGTCGCTGTTATATGTTACATTCCACTGCGCCGCAATCTCCGTCGCATAATTTTCATTTAATACCGGATAAAAAATCGGCTGCTCCGGCAGTCTTGGCGGATATTTTGTGAACCCACTCTCCTCGATCAGCTCCAGTTCCTTCGTTCCCACAGGTCTGTATAATACCATTCTTCTCTTCCTCACTTTCCGCCCCGCATCAGACACTTTCCTAAGAGAAAAAGCCCATCGGATTTCCACCACAACACCGTGGAACCCCGACAGGCTTTTTATTATTTCATATCTTTAAACCTTCTCCACACCAAGCGTCACCGTTTCCCCATTGACGTTCCACTCCTTGGAGAGCCCGCCCTGCTCATACTGAAAGGCATCGGCAAGCACCTTCTCCCCGATGGAAGCCGCATTCTTTCTGACCAGCTCCGCGACCCTGTCGTTGCCGCTGACATACACCGTAATGTGGTCCATCACCTCAAAGTCAGAATCCTTACGCATCGTCTGGATTTTGCTGATCACCTCGTACACAAAGCCCTCCTCAATCAGCTCCTGCGTCAGGTTTGTGTCAAGTACAACCGTCACCGTATTATCCGCCTCCGTGACATAACCCTCCTTTTGAGAGATATCAATCAGCAAATCCTCCTCGGCAAGCTGTACCTGCGTACCATCCACATCAAAGCGCAGAACGCCGTTTGCTTTCAGTTCATCCATCGCCGCGTTGCCGTCGATGGAAGCAAGCATTTTCTGAATGCCGCCAAGCTGCTTCCCGTATTTCGGACCTACCGTCCGAAGCTGCGGCTTGAAGGTATAGGTCGTAAATTCCCGCACATCCTCCGTAAAGACAACCTTCTTCACGTTCAGCTCTTCCTCGATGATTTCCTGATAGAATGCGCTCAGCGTAAACGGCGCCTTGATAAACATCGTGCTGATCGGCTGGCGGTTCTTGATATTCGCGGTATTCCTGCATGCGCGTCCCATCACTACCGCCTTCAGCACCGCCTCCATATCCGCCTCAAGCTGCTTGTCGATAAGCGTCTCATCCACAGACGGGAAATCACACAGGTGAATGCTCTCCGGCGCGGACTTGTCAAGACTGCATACAAGGTTGCGATAAATATCCTCTGTCATAAACGGTATCATCGGCGCGGCCGCCTTCGCAATCGTGACAAGCGCGGTGTAAAGCGTCATATACGCGTTTATCTTATCCTGCTCCATACCCTTCGCCCAGAACCGCTCACGGCTGCGTCTTACATACCAGTTGCTCATCTCATCCACAAATTCCTGTAACGCCCTTGCCGCCTCCGGAATCCTGTAATTCTCAAGATCATAGTCAACCTCTTTTACCACGGAGTTCAGTTTCGACAACAGCCACTTATCCATCACCGGAAGCTTATCGTATTCCAAGGTATATTTTGTCGCGTCAAAGTTGTCAATGTTCGCATACAGCACAAAGAACGCATAGGTATTCCAAAGCGTACCCATAAACTTGCGCTGTCCCTCCTGTACCGCCTTCCCATGGAACCGGTTTGGAAGCCACGGTGCCGAATTCACATAGAAATACCAGCGGATCGCATCTGCGCCATAAGTCTCCAATGCCTCAAACGGGTCCACTGCATTTCCCTTTGATTTGCTCATCTTCTGGCCGTTTTCGTCCTGCACATGTCCAAGGACAATGACGTTCTCATACGGCGCTTTGTTAAACAGCAGTGTAGACTCCGCCATCAGGGAGTAGAACCAGCCTCTTGTCTGGTCAACGGCCTCCGAGATAAACTGCGCGGGGAACTGCTGCTCGAACAGTTCCTGATTCTCAAACGGATAATGATGCTGTGCAAACGGCATTGCACCGGAGTCAAACCAGCAGTCAATTACCTCAGGAACCCTGTGCATCTCCTTACCACACTCAGGGCAGGGCAGCACGACCTCATCAATGTACGGTCTGTGAAGCTCGACGTTTGCTGCCTCGACGTTCCCGCTTCTCTCTGCAAGCTCCTTGCGACTGCCGATACACTCCTGCCGGCCACACGCGCACTCCCATACCGGAAGCGGCGTTCCCCAATAACGATTTCTTGAGATGCCCCAATCCTGAATATTCTCAAGCCAATCACCGAACCGTCCCTTACCGATGGATTCCGGTATCCAGTTGACGGTGTTATTGTTGCGCACCAAGTCCTCTTTTACCGCTGTCATCTTGATAAACCAAGACTCCCGTGCATAGTAAATCAGCGGCGTGTCGCAGCGCCAGCAGTGCGGATAGTCATGCTCAAACTTCGGCGCGTCGAACAGCAGTCCCTTCTCCTCCAAATCCTTCAAAATCATAGGGTCCGCCTTCTTGACAAAAATTCCCGCATACGACGTTTCTTCTGTCAGCTCACCTTTTCCATTTACGAGCTGTACAAACGGCAGATCATACTTTCTTCCGACCGCAGCGTCATCCTCACCGAATGCAGGCGCAATATGGACGATACCGGTACCATCCGTCATTGTGACATACGTGTCACATGTGATGAAATGTGCCTTTTTATGCTGCTTCTCTATAATTCCTGCCGCGAAGTCAAACAGCGGCTCATATTCCTTGTGCTCCAGCTCCGTACCCTGGTAGGACGCAAGCACCTCATACGCTGCAACGCCCTCCTCCTGCGAAAGCTTGCCGAGCACCTTATCCAGAAGCGCCTCCGCCATATAGTACGTGTATCCGTCCGCCGCCTTTACCTTGCAGTAGGTCTCATCCGGATTTACGCAGAGCGCCACATTCGACGGAAGTGTCCACGGTGTCGTCGTCCATGCAAGGAAATACGCATCCTCACCGACAACGCGGAAGCGAACGACTGCGGAACGCTCCTTCACGGTCTTATAGCCCTGCGCAACCTCCTGTGAGGAGAGCGGCGTCCCACAGCGGGGGCAATAGGGAACAATCTTAAAGCCCTTATACAGCAGCTTCTTATCCCAAATCTGCTTCAGCGCCCACCACTCGGACTCAATAAAATTATCGTCATAAGTGACATAGGGGTCATCCATATCCGCCCAGAATCCGACCGTGCCGGAAAAGTCTTCCCACATGCCTTTATATTTCCACACGGATTCCTTACACTTTTTGATAAACGGCTCCATTCCGTAAGCCTCTATCTGATCCTTCCCGTTCAACCCGAGCAGCTTCTCCACCTCAAGCTCCACCGGAAGCCCATGGGTGTCCCATCCCGCCTTCCGCGGCACCATATAGCCCTTCATTGTCCGATACCGCGGTATCATGTCCTTGATTACGCGCGTAAGTACGTGTCCGATATGCGGCTTCCCGTTTGCCGTCGGCGGCCCGTCATAAAAGGTATAAGTCTCTCCCTCTTTACGGCTTTCCATGCTCTTTCGGAAAATATCGTTTTCCCGCCAAAACTTCTCAACATCCTTTTCTCTGTCAACGAAATTCATGTCCGTTGATACCTTCTGATACATAATGTCCCTCCTTGTAATAAGTAAGGCCCTCATCCTGTAAATAGGACGAGGGCCTTGTTATCGCTATACCACCTAATTACAATGTACTCTTCCGGGATTCCCCCAAATTCATACCTGTTTCCTGTAACGTAGAAAAAACGTCAGTCCCTACTATGCCACCGCAGAATGCGGGCCTTTCAGTCTGCAACTCAGGAGTGATATTCCATTATCCGCTACTCGTATCGGCTCTCACCAACCCCCGACTCTCTGCGACTTTCCCCGATAATGTACTGTCTCCGTCATAGTCTTTCCTGTTATATATAAGGTATTATAACCACACGAATATTCTCTTGTCAAGAACCATATTCCCCGGTACAGCCAAGTTATTTGGAAAACTCCATACTAGTTGCAGCCCAACTCAGCCCAGCTTGACGCACCCAGTATCGGAAGCAGATAATCCGTATTACCTACATCCATCAAACGGAAGGCCTCATACGCCAACTTCGGAGTTCCCGTAGCCGTCATAATGCCAACTGCCATACCATCAGCTGCCGCCTCAGATGCATTGTCAATCTCGCGATGGATGATAACACCCTCTATGCACGGATTCTGCGCCGCGAGCTTATATGCATATACCATTGCTGCCGCCTGTATCTGCTCATTGGTTGCAATCTGTGGATTCGCAGAGGTAAAGCCCATCTCCGAAATAATGATATGACGGATATTTCCGGTCGGTGAAAGCATTGCCGGCTGCATCATATGATTCGTAACCACATCTATGTTGGAAGGATTTACCATTTTTGAATTATCAGTATGGTCAATCAGCTTCAATCCTGCATAAGCAGGCGGTAAATTCCAGAAAGCCGCATTGAACAGCGGAACCGGATGCGGGTGGAAGGAAAGTCCCCAATCAATGTTACCGCTCGCGGTAATCTCTGCCGCAAACTTGTCAAGAACATCTCTACCCCTATAAGCCAACGTATTGCTGTCCGTATGTGTCCATCTCTGGTCAATATTTAAAAATACGCGTGCGCCTGCGTTCTGGCTCTTAATCGCGTTGTAGCATACACGGAATTCCTTCGCATACTGTACGGAGAATTGGTCAACGCCCATGTTGCCCGCATAATGCCACGGTGAATTATTGTTAATCTCGTTTCCGATAATCCAATTGTGTATGGTTCCCTTGTCGCCGCCGGAATAACGATTCGCAAGGAAGGATAACAACGCTTCAATCTTCTCCGTGCCGCCCTGCTCTGCCACATTAAACGCATAGCAGTTCATTCCCGCTACCCGCGCTGCCGGAAGAATCAAATCCGCCGTCGCAGGATTAAAGCTGTTCTTGATAACCATTACCACATTACAGCCCGAATCGCTGAGCAGTTTTACAACTGCGTCATACTCTGCCACAACGCCGGAGTTAAAGCTGTAGGTCTTTCCATTGTACTGGTAGTTGGTACCGCCGCCCACGAAAAATCTGCTGATATCAAGCTCATATGACGCATATCCCGTACCAAGTGCCGTGAGCTCCTTTGTATATCTCCAATCGGCCGTAAGTCCTTTCTTGGAACGAAGCGGATAACCTGTCGTCTTCGTCGCAACTGCCTCCGGATTGGTAATATACATCTCATTGCTGACCGGTACAAACGCACCACCCTGAAGTGTCGCTACCACAAATCTTGAATACAGCTTTGAATTTGCCGTATTAAAGTTTAACGGTGTCACAAAAGTTGCAACCTCTCCTGCCGGCGCTGTCGCACAATAGTCTGTACGTGCACCGATTCCAACCTCATACGGTTTCAGTTCAAATAAATAATACATCCCGTCGCCTGTGGGAACATTTCCTACGGATATTACCACGACGTCCTTCCCTGCTATGGTACAGTTGTTGATCGTCGCCTGTTCTCCTGCCGCGAATACACTGACCTGCATAATCAGAGTCAGAAGCATCGTGAGGATAAATCCCAAGCCCCATCTTTTTTTCATTTTTTTCTCCCTTCCTCTCCGGATACCGTAGTCCGAACTCCATGTCTTCTTTGCTCTGTCTGTTCCGTTCCCTTGATTCTCGCAAGGGCCTTCCCTTGCTCAATCCCCCGCAGCGTCTCTTTCATTAATTACATCCCAATGCCGCCCAGCTTGACGCACCGATAATCGGCAGTGCAAACTGCGTGTATGCAGCAGACTGCGGCGTATCGATATACTTAAACACGTCATAAATCTGCTTGGGTGTCGTAGCCCAGCCGTTAGCATCGCAGTTATAGAGACCACAGGCAATACCGTCCGCAGTCTTCTCGTAAATGTTATCTACGGTTCTGTGTACGATAAAAGCCTTGATATAAGGATTCGTCTCCGCAAGCTTATACGCATATGCAAACGAAGCCGCCTGTGTCGCCTCGTTGGAGGTCTGTGAATTAAATAATATCTCGGATATACAAATGTACCGCACCTGTCCGTTCGGAGCGAGATATGCGGGCTGTGCCATATAGTTTGTGAACACTTCCATATTCTGAGGATTGATCATCTTGGTATTCGGTGTATGGTCAATCAGATTGAGTGCCTTATAGTTTCTAGGCATATCCCAGAACTTTGCCGCTGTCAGCGGAACCGGATGCGGATGCCATGCAACACCCCAATCCACATTTCCGTGAGAGACCACGTCTACCGTAAACGCATCAATGAATTTCTTCGCTGCGTACTGATTCGCAGTGCCATCCTCCCAGTTCCATCTCTGGTCAATACAGGTCAGAACCCGTGCGTTCGCGTTCTCACTCTTGATGGCGTTATAACACATACGAAACGCCTTCTCATATTCCAAAGTAAAGTTCGTTACATTATAATTGCCCGCAAAATACCACGGATTATTGTTGTTTACCTCGTTTCCGATAATCCAGTTGGAAATCAGTCCCGTCGCAGGATTACTGTAACGGACAGTCAGGAAGGACATCAGCGCTTCAATCGACTCCGCACCCTGCTGTTCATCCGTGTTAAACGCATAATGCCGGTACCCCTTCACACGCGCACCCGGCTTTATCGTCATAAGTGTCGCATCATTATAGAAGTTGACAATGTTCATCGTAACCTCTACCTGCTGTATTGCAAAAAGCGACATGATCATATCATACTCAGCTACTACCGTCTGATTGAAGTTGTATGTCTTTCCGTTATATGTATAAGGAACGCCTGCACCCGGAAGGAAAAATCTGTCAATCGCCAGCTCGTAGCTTGCATGCTGCACACCCAAATCGGAAAGCGACATAATACCTGCATTGTCAGCCGTGATTCCCTTGATGGAAGTCGTCACCGGATTTACCGCCGTATGTGTCGCAATCGCCTCCGGATTGGTAATGTAGAACACCTGGCTCACAGGGGTAAATACATTTCCGTTCTTTACAGCCACAATAAACTTGGAATAAAGCTTTGAGACTGCCGTTCCCTGATCCAATGTGGTAACAAATGTGACAGTTCCTGCCTTCACTGCCGTAGCACAGAAGTCCTGTCTGCTGCCGATTTCATTCTGATAGGGCTTCAGCTCAAATAAATAATAATTATTGTCCTCACTCGGCACCGCCGCGGGAGCTGTTGCAACGACCGTTATCTGATTGTTGCCGCTGATAATACATTGATTGATTGTTACGCTTTCTGCGGCGAAAGCCGTCATCTGCATCAGACATACAAATGTCAGACATAGCACCGCCCATAGTGTCAGTTTCTTCTTCATCTGTTACCTCCATTTACCTCCATTGGGAATATTTTGATATTTCTACATAAAGCGACTGCTTTTATTATACAATCCCTCCGAAAAATTTTCAATAAGATTATGGCTCGGAGAGCAGTAGGAAAATTTTACCATTTTTCCCGTTGCTTTGCAAGCAGTATCACACGAATATTTTGATTTTGGGTGTTATTTATGTAAGGGCTCGGGACGCACTTCACCGACGAGTCTGCAAATCAGGCGCATCCTTCTCAACGTATCCACAATGACAATCGACGCAAGCAGCACCATCACCGTCTCTGCCAGATTCACATCATACCGCGGCACCCAATCTGCGCTGATCGGCGAGACGACATACGGCACCAGAATGCCGGAAATGATATAGATGCCAAATCCTCTTCTCCCCAGATACGCCGCCAACCGCACGCCGCGGCACTGCTCCCCGCACAGACGCAGCAGCGCCCTCCATACAAAGAACCAGAATACAATGCCGCAAAGACCTACAAGGAACCTGTAAATATCGATTCCAAGCTGCACAATATAATTCTTTCCAATCAGCTTATATCCGGTCAGATAGATAAAAGAATCCGCTGTAAAAAAAGAAACCAACGTCAAAAACACAATGCCGCTTACAAGAACCGCCAGACCGGTCCTCAGCCCTCCGCTCCCGAATATCTCCCGGCAGAGCCTTTTCGATAACAGCCGCTCCCGATTCTTATTCACGTAAAATCCTATCAGGTAGTAGGGCAGCATATACTTATACGCGTTCAGCCCCAGCCCGTCCGGCGTAAAGAACGTCGCCGCAAAAATCAGCGCATAAAGCCATGCCGAATCCTGAAGCCGGTAATGCATCAGGCAGACCAGCAGGAAGGAGTACAGAATCGCCCATAAAAACCAGAAATTTGTCAATATCCCCACTGAAATATCCTTCAGCAGAACGCCAACCCCCTGATAAATATAAGTCCCCATGGCAAACATGTACACAAATTCTATCAGCTTCCATGCGACAATCGGCGTAATCAGATATACGCACTTCTTCTGAATCATCTTTTTTCTTTCCGCCGGCGTCTCTGCTCTTTGGATTCCGGGCCACGCGTAATAACCGCTGATTATCATAAATAACGGCATGTGAAAGCTGTATATGAACTGATACAGGCCATCTTCAAAATAGCGGGCGTTTTCTAAATATGTCTGACCACTGCCCGACTGAATGCAATGCCCCAGCACTACCAGAACGGCCCCAAAGCCCTTTAAGACATCCGGCAGAATATCTCTCCGGCGTTCTTCCATCCCTACTACCCCTTTCAAGCCGCTTCTTTCTCCATTCAGAATACCATGTCATTTCAAATACGTGAGAAACGAATTTTCATTATCCTGAAACAGCTTTGTCGCATCATTCATGCCTATTTTATATATTGTGCCGGTCTGCGGGTTCATAATCACGATATTCAACTCGTTAAAGCCGATGACCAGCACCGCCTTCTCGCCCTCAAGCGATGCAAGCACGGGAATATCCTGATTCACATAATACAGCACTGCGTCCAGACTCACACCCCTCAGTTCCAACAGCCTTGCACCCTCCAGACTCTCCTGCAAAATCTGCTTTGCCGTCTTGCCTTTGTCGAGCATGGGCTGTACGTTTTTGGTTATTCCCTCATACTCAAGAATGGTCTCCAGACACACCGCCAGATCCGTACTCTGCTCATCGCCTGACCGCCCGCTGATTGCCATGATTTGATTGCGCACACTCCTTGACGACCGCTTCCAGATATATGCACCCTTCTCATCCGCCACAACGCCGCGCACGTCATAAGCCATGTTTACCGCATCCGCCTCATGGGTAAAGGTTCCCATAATGCCATCCTTACCGTATACATAAAAGCGGTTGACCGGACTCTCAATGGTAATCGGCAGCTCTCTCGAACCTTCATACAGAACCTCCATGGGCCGTGTGTGCTTGAGCTGTTTAACTTCTATGGAATTCTTAAGCACCAGCTGCACAATTTTCTCATAGGTCTGTGTGACCACGACCTCAGAGGAATTATACCCCTGTTCCTCAACAACACGGTTGACAATCTGATCCTTTGCGATTTCCGTATAGCCGTCCGTCTCACTCTTCTCCAACCGCGACAGGGTAATCAGATTATCCATAATCTCAGCGCCGGTCACATAGATTCCCTCACGTCGGTAGTCATGTAAGATTTCCCCGCGTTCATTTTGTATATAAACAACATACATCGGAAACGTGACAGAGCCGGTAAAGTCCATATAAATATCCTCGTAATGCGCCACACCGTAAATCAAGTCTTCATTAATGAAACCCAGCGGGAGCAGACGGTCTTCCGACTCCGACTTGATTTCTTCCGTCTCACCGGTATTCAGATTCATCAGTATCAGCTTTGTGCAGTCATATGAATCGGCAGAATTCTGCCATACAAGCATCTTATCGCTGTTGGAGACCTGAAAGCTTCCCTGTTGAAGATTATCGGCAATCTCAGCGCTCATTTTCTCGGTCAGGTTGATTCCCAGAATGGAGCCGTCCAGATACAGATAAAGCATACCGCTTCGGTTAATGTAGGAAAGCTGCTCCACATCCGCCTTCAACGCGGCAAATGACTTGTCATATGGAATAAAGATCAGTTCCTCAACCGTATTGAGCATTCCATTGTACTCATACACCTGTATGCCGATGTTCCCTTCATGCTTCCCGCGGTTCATGTAGCCATAGACAATGAAACGGACATTTCCGGTCTCATCCACACTCAGTATTTTGATTGCATGCTCATTATATATCGTCCGCAAATCCAAATCGTCATAAAAACTGAACAGATACGCCAACTTTTTATCCGCCGCATGGTAACAGAACAACTGATTCTCATTTACGAACGCAAGATTGGAGCCGCCGTCACTCTCCATCATCTGAACCTCATGGTCCCTTATTCCGAGCATGATTTTGTTGCTCGCGTACACATCCGCCTCCGGATTGAAGATCTGATTCATCGTGCGTTCGTAATCCAACAGATATATCCGCTCCGTCCCATAGCGAATACGGAAGAACTCGCTGACATTATACTGATATACCGCCTTCCCCTCTTTCGTCTGTACCCTGTAATCCATACGGATGGAAGCCGTCTGCGACTCTATCTCCCGCACGGAAATCTGCGGTTCCACAATTTCTTCAACATTCAAGCCGTCCCACGACACCTGATTAAGACTGCTGTGTATATCTACATAACTTAATGTGGTGTTGTCTCCTCTGGTATTCGGCTCCAGATACATCGCAAGCTGTCTGGCCAGTTCCTTGTCAAAGGTTTTCGCGTGAAAATCGCGGACATAGGAAAGCTTCTCAAATAGATAAAAGCCCGAATCCTCAATGATACGCGTATAATACCGTATCGTCTCGCCTCCGATCTCCAACATCAGTATCCAGTTATACTCCGTGTCTTCCTCTATCAAATCCTTGATTGTGACGGTCGCATAGATTCGGTCGCCGTTTTCACGATAACCGGTAACGCGCGTGCTCTCCACAAGGCGGGAATCGTCAACACTGCGCACCTCAAAGGATATCCCCGAAATGTCATTTCCGTATTTGTCAATGACAAAGCTGAGCGTCCGGCCCTCGCCAAGCGGCGTGATCGTGTCCCGCAAAAAACTGCCTTGGACGGTTTGGCGAAGTCCATGCAGATAATTATAGGAAATTCCTCCCATATTGATATGCACCAACGGCAGGGACGCCTCCGCCATGCTTGCGGTCATCTCCTCATTTCCGTTATTAAAAACACCGCTGGTTATAAAAAGCGCAAGAATAAATACAATGACGCATACGACAGCCTTACTGATTATTCTCTTCATAAATTCCCTCAATCCAAAGTGCTACAAATCTTTCAACAGCCGCCCCAGAGTCGGCGTCACATGCAAAAAATCCTCCAACTGCTTCCGGTCATAAACGACTCCCTGCGTGTGGGCGCGATACTGCATGCACTCCTGTCCGCAGTCCCGCTTCACCGCACGTATCAGAATATTCTTCGGCGTGTGTTCCATGTCTATAAATTCGAGAAGCTGCGTCTCATAGCCCTGCTCCTCCAACAGATTCGCCCGAAACGCATCCGTCATCAACGCCGCCATCCGCTCCCTGATAATGCCGTATTTTAACAGCGGTTCCAGCTCTCCGCACTTGATCTGGCGATTCAGCTCATGCTGACAGCAGGGAACCGACAGGATTACCCGCGCATTCCATTTGACCGCCTTGGCAAGTGCATAGTCTGTGGCCGTATCGCAGGCATGAAGCGTCACCACCATATCCGCCTGCTCCGTTCCATTATAGGAACCGATGTCCCCCACAAGGAATTTTAACCCGGTAAATCCAAATTTATCCGCCAGTGCCTGACAGTTTTCCATAACATCCTTCTTCAAATCCAAGCCTATGACACGAATGTCATATCCGTTCATAACCTTCAGATAATAGTACAGCGCAAAGGTCAGATACGATTTCCCACAGCCAAAATCTATGACAGTGAGGGGTTCACCCTCCTTTTTGGGCAGACAGGGCAGGACATCCCGCACAAACTCGAGATACCTGTTAATCTGACGAAACTTATCATACCGTGCCTTGACGATTTTCCCCTCGGGTGTCTGCACACCAAGCTCTACGAGAAAGGGAATCGGTTTATCCTGCGGCAGAATATATTGTTTTGTCCTGTTATGAGACAAGTCATTGT
>CAMWYL010000017.1 GCA_947178465.1 uncultured Lachnospiraceae bacterium
TCCCGGGACGCCGACCACCGTGCAGTTCGGCGGAACCTCCTCAATCACGACGCTCCCCGCACCGATTTTGGAATTTTCCCCAACCTTGAAGGAGCCAAGCACCTTTGCCCCCGCACTAATCATTACGTTATCGCCGATTGTCGGATGGCGTTTTCCGTGCTCCTTGCCGGTGCCGCCAAGGGTCACGCCCTGATAGAGCGTCACATTGTTCCCGACAACAGCCGTCTCTCCGATTATAACGCCGTTTCCATGGTCAATAAAGAAATTCTCCCCAATCACCGCGCCCGGATGGATTTCAATGCCGGTCTTGCGCACGCCGCGCTGTGACACCCACCTTGCAAGGAAATAATGTCCGCTCTTGTACAGCCTGTGCGCTATCCTGTAGTGCAGCATCACCTTAAAGCTTGGATAAAGAAAGACTTCCATATTGGAATGGATGGCAGGGTCCCGCGCCCGTATCACTTTGATCTCGTTTTTTATGCTTCTAATCAACCCCATTATAATCCCCATTTCTGCGCACGTGCTTTGCGCAACGCATTCAGAATGCGCTTACCCCCCTGCCCTTTTCATTATAATAATATATGTTTTTGATGCGGAATCGTGTCTTGCCGACACCGCAGCCTACTGCTCTATGCTGACAGCGGTATTCAGCGCAATCTCCATCATTTGGGTAAAGGAATTCTGCCGCTCTTCCGCGGTCGTTTCTTCGCCGGTAACAAGGCTGTCCGACACGGTAAGAATTGCCAAAGCATTTTTACCGCATCTTGCCGCATTCATATAGAGCGCCGCAGCCTCCATCTCCACGCAGAGAACGCCCATCTTCTGCCAGCCCTCATTGGCAGTTTTATTATCGCTGTAAAAGGTATCGGAGGAAAGAATATTGCCGACATGGTAGGACGCGCCTGTCTTCTCTGCCTGTCGGATTGCCTCCTTCATCAGCGGATAGCTTGCAATCGGTGCAAAGGTCCCTGCCACCCCGTATTGACTCGCGTAGTTGGAATTGGTGCACGCACCCATGCCGATTACGATGTCCCGCACCTTTACCTGCGGCTGCATCGCGCCGGTCGAACCGATACGCATGATATTTTCCACGCCAAAGAAATTGTACAGCTCATAGGAATAAATCCCTATCGTGGGCATTCCCATGCCGCTCGCCATCACGCTTACCTTCTTGCCCTTATAGGTGCCGGTGTACCCCTGAATGCCGCGAATGTTATTCACGAGCCGGCTGTCCTCAAGATAATTCTCGGCAATATATTTGGAACGGAGCGGATCTCCCGGCATTAATACGGTCTTCCCGAAAGCGTCGGCTTCGGCATTGATATGTGGTGTTGTTATCATGGACATATTGTTTCCTCCCTTTAAGATACTTGGCCTTCGCGTCTTAAAGCGGCTCGTGAAGCCACGCGGGGCCGGATAAATATATACTATCAAATTTCAAATTCTGTTTCAACTTTATATGCTCAAAAAAGAAGGCCGTCAGTTCCCCAATCGTCACCGAAATTTCGGGGCGCATTGCGCCCGGAGCTGCTCCCTGCGGCTCCTCGGCACTCTCCATGCGGCTGCCGTTCTCATCAAGATACCAGATAAAGAGTCCGTCATTCTGCGCAAAGACAGGATCGCTGATTCGAATCGCGACCGTGACCTTTCCCGCGCTTGAAATGTGCCGCAGCATCTCCGACAGATTGACAATTCTCGCCATCGTTGCGGGCTTTTTGCCGTCACTCACCTCAAAATACCGCTCAATGTCCGCATCCTCCGCCAGAACCACCTCCCCAACGGTATCCGGCCTGATATATGTAAAGTATCCCTTCAATCCGTCGTTTTCCTTAATCAGACAGACGCTTCCCCCCTGCGCCTCAAGCCTCGCCTGAAGCTTTTCGTAATACAGCGCGCTTCGGATTGCGAAAAGCCCGTATTTCCTGCACAGAGCGGCATTAACAAAATGCGCGAGCGTAAGCTGACTGCTCCTGTCCGCCACGACAAAACGCGTTCCCTCTCGGAGCTTATATTCCGCTTTCTCACAGATGCAGTGAAAGCCGTACTGCTCATACGGCAGCGCACTGTCTGTATTTATCAGGGCAAACGGCACCCGCATCCGATTCTGATAGGAGAGTGCCGCCCGCATCAGCGTATCTGTGTACACATCGGCTGCATCCCCCGTCTCTGCACCAATGCCGCAAATATAGTAGGGAACTACCCGTACAACGTCGGCCATACACGGAAGTCTTCCCGCACCGGCAAGCGGCGGATTCCTGCGCATCGCTGACGGACACGGCACAAGACGGACACCCCCCGTCTGCTCCGCAAAGGTTATCTGCCCGTCCTCCCGATATGCCGTAACACCGTACTTCGCCGCAATGCCGCTGCGAATTTCCTGCTCTGCCAGCTCCGATTTTATGACCTGCTCCATTCCCATCCTCCTGCCTTAGAAGTTCTTCTCCGCGTCCCGACCCTTTACCGGATTTCCTTAGGGCATCCGGAACATTGACCACATGCGCCCGTGTCGGTCTGCTGCATCTCCATCGTCGCCATCTCCCGCGGACTTGTCAGCAGACAAACCGCCTGCGCGGAAATGCCCTTTCCCTCTCCGGTAAAGCCAAGCCCTTCCTCCGTCGTCGCCTTCACATTGACCTGACCGGCTTCTATATGAAGGGCATTGGCAATGTTTTCCCGCATCGTGTCAATATGCGGGCGCATCTTCGGAGCCTGTGCGATAATTGTCGCATCAATATTCTCGATGAAGAACATATTCTCCTCCAGAAGCGCACCGACACGCTCCAGAAGAATCAGGCTGGAAATTCCCTTGTAGGCAGGGTCCGTATCCGGAAAGTGCTTTCCAATGTCTCCAAGCGCCGCCGCTCCCAGAAGAGCGTCCGCAATCGCATGCAGCAATACATCCGCATCCGAATGTCCCAGAAGACCTAATTCATATGGTATTGTCACACCCCCGATAATCAGCGGCCTGTCCGCCACAAGACGGTGCACGTCATAGCCCATTCCTATTCTCATTCATACCTCCGTTTACCTGCATCTTCGTCACTCCAAACAATGCGAATGAAATTTATTCTCTTTACGCGCTCACGCTTATCTTGCGGGAACCACCAGCTTGTCAAAGCCCTCCAACAGGGACAGCACGGTATCAAACAGCCTGTCGCAGTCGCCCTCCCGTACGCCTTCTATATTGAGCGGCATCTGCGGGTCATGCAGTGACATACGCAGCAGCAGCCAGCCCTTTACCTCGTCGGTATCAAAGGTGATGCGGATTCCCTCGTAGGAATTCGGCGCAATGGCATAGCCCTTCGCCTTCGCGCGTTCCTCGAAAGCGTTCAACGCATTTTTACCATACTCCTTAAAGTCCTCGCAGTCGATTTTAAAGCGGTATTCCCGCTCCTCAAAGCCCTTTTCCAGCTTGTCAATAAAGCTTGAAAGCGTCTTCCCTTCCCGTGCTGCCTTCGCAAGCGCAATCAACAGCTTAACTGCCATATATGCACCGTCATCAAGAAAATAATTCTCGCTCAGCGCGCCATGCCCGGAGGTCTCTATCGCAAGCGGGGAGACAATTCCCTCTTTATTCAGGCGGATTGACTCATTAATAACATTCTTGTAGCCGCGCATATAGCGGTGATGCTTCATGCCAATCCCCTCGATAAAGCGCGTCAGGCGGTCGCTCGTCACGGAATCCGTGACAATCGTCCCTCCGGGGTAATCCTGTGCAATAATCGCCGTCATCATCGCGATAATCGCGTCTCTGTTGACCTCCTCCCCATTCGGGAGCACGGCCGACATTCTGTCTACATCCGTGTCAAAGATAATGCCCAAATCTGCCTTATTCTTCAGCACTGCCTGACGGATGGATTCCATTGCTTCCTTATTCTCCGGATTCGGAATATGGTTCGGGAATCTGCCGTCCGGCTCCAGAAACTGACTGCCGGATGTATCCGCACCCAGCGGGTTCAATACCTTCTCCACGAAAAAGCCGCCCGCTCCGTTTCCCGTATCCACAACAATATGCAGCCCTGCCAGCGGCTTCTCATAGTCTGCCGCATGAATGCTCTTTTTTATCTTATCCTGTAAAAATCCGCAATATACGGAAATAGAGTCAACTTTTTCCACCCCTGCCAAATCTGCTTCGACAACCGTATGCGTTGATGCAAGCTCAAGGATTTTGGTGATATCGTCATGCTCCAGACCGCCGTCCCGGTCAAAGAATTTGTAGCCGTTTCTGTTAAACGGCAGGTGGCTTGCCGTAATCATAATGGAGCCGTCAAATTGAAATTCTTCAAATACCGTTGTCATAAACATGGAAGGGGTCGAGACAAGTCCACAGTCATAAACGCGCGCGCCTGCCGCCACAATGCCCTTCGCGGCCGCTGCAAAAAGACTGTCCGCAGTGATTCGGGAGTCATGTCCGATACCGATTCGCAAGTCCTGCACAGCCTTGCCCTTCTTCGCCGCAAGCCATTCCGCAAAAGCTCCTCCAATCAGGTTTCCGGCTTCCTCCGTGAGGTTGACCGCCTCGCCCGCTACACCCTCACATGCGATTCCGCGTATGTCACTTCCGTTTTGAAGCTTCATAATGTTTTCCATTTTTTTCCTCCATTCCTAAGCGTATTTATACGGTATATTTTACCATAAGCATCCTTGAATTGACAAGGGGCGTATGCACTCTTGTATATGAAAGAAGGCGGGATTTTCACCCGCGCAACGTGCTATCCGAACGCCTCCGCATCGACAACCTTACAGCCCCGCTCCATCAATGCCTTTGCAAACAACCCCTGTCCCGGCACCAGCCTTCCGGTAAAGCTGCCATCATAGATTTGATTGACTCCGCAGGTCGGACTTCTTGACTGCAAAATCACCAGATCAAACTCCTCCGGACGGATGCCTGACATTGCCAGCTCCACCGCCCTTCGGTATGCCGCATCGACATTTCTGCCGCTGTCGTCTGTCACAACGCCGTTGACGAGCTCCGCACAGGGGCGCGGAATCGGCATTCCCGCCAACAGCTCCGGACAGATGCGCACGACCTCCTTGTCCTTCAGGAACGCAATCACTGCGTCATTTCTGTTGTTCTTTCCGTTATATTTACAATTTTCGCCCATAATGCAGGCACTGACCAAAACCTTCATTTTAACCGCTTGTTGGTTCATATCTTTATGCTCTTCTCTGTCCTTTCCATACTGCAACACCTCTCTGAACGGAAATCGCACCAAGCATCTATATACTTAGTGCGATAAGCTTAATCCCCAATGCGAATACAGAGTCTGTTACTCAAATGTCATCAGTAGTTTTTTTGATTTGTTAATTCCATTCGCTTGAATGCTGTAGCCCCACAAGTTCATTTATCTTAGCATTAAAGAAGCTCATTTGACGCTTTTCGTCAATAAACCACTTTTCATCATTATGCTTCTTCAAATCCAAACATAAGCTGCGAATTTCCTGATTGCACCCAATCTCTGTAATTGTAAGGGTTTGCGCATCGATAACATAGCTCGAAAAAATTACCCCTGCCAAGATATACAAAGAATGATACTTGCTCTCTATTGTGTAATTGTTTTTCGCGTCAATATCTTCAATAAGCGCAACCGCCTCATTCACCGCATCTATAATAATCTCATTCAATTTCAAAATGAAATCATTAATCTGCTCATCTTCATCCGGATGCTCCTTAAAAACGCCATCAATTGCCTTAACAATTTTATTGGAGGAGTGGCATAAAACAGTGGAATAGATCTCAAATCCAATCGTGTCATTGTCATAGTATTTCATCGCATTTTCCACTTTATCTTTTCCGAATCTGTCTGATGGGGCAATCCGTTTAAATGCGGCAAATCGGAATAGTTGATTGCATTTTTCTATGCAGCAAATTCTATGGTTCAATCCCACTATATTTTTAAATATATCAAATATACCGCGCTCTTTTATCGCATCAATCTCATACTCATCCCGAATCAGTTCCAACTCCTGATTAAACGCCTCATACTCTTGCCAAATTTTCTCTTTATCAAGGCAGTAATCTGTCCAAACCGATTGTAATATTTCATATTGCGATAACGCTACGCTTCCGGTATTAATATTCTTGAATAAAGCCGGTAAATCCTCCTTGTCGCCCTTATAAATAATAATAGCTATCGCATCATGGGATATCTCTATCTTACTCTTTAGTACATCCCTTAACTCCTCAACCAACGGCAATTCTTTAAGCTTGTCAAAAACCACGGAACTGTTTTCCTTTATCGCATTGTACAACACACTAACCCGCTCATACTCATATAAGCTGTTCAGCTTATTATACCATGCCTTAATACACCGCTTTACCAGCCGCATATCCAATTTTATTTTATTTTCCTCAAAAAAAATTTCAATTTTCTCCTGTACCTTCTCGAAAAACTCATTAAAAGATATTACCGTATTCGGACTGGTCAAATATTGCTTTAATGTATTAATCCGCTGCAATCCGTCGATAATATAATACGCGCCATTATCCTCATAAAGCGTGATTGCGCCAATCGGAAACCCTTTAAATAGAGATTCCAACAGCTGATACTTTTTTGTCGTTTTCCATACAAAGCTTCTTTGGAAATCAGGGATCTTCAGCTTGTACACTGTCAACAGATTTTTTATAGATGTCTGGTCCAATATAAACTCCTTATTTTCCATTTTCCGTTCTCCTCCTATAATATGTAAAAACAGATAAAAAATGTATATCCGGAGATTCCTTACTTCGTTTCACTAAAATCCGGAACATTTCATCATCCAGCAGGCTGTTAAGAAATTCCCTCCGCTCCGTATTTAAATCTTCCCTATCAAGCTGATATAATTTAATCATATATTTCGCCTTGTTGATTTCTTCTTTGGAAAGCGCCTTGTTTGCTGATATTGTTCCATCCATATGAAAGCAAAAATACTTTTCAATGTCAGATATTTTAGAAGGATCCAAATATACATCTGCCTTGTACTTTTTTCTGCCACGTTTGGTATTGCAGGTACGACAGGCACAGAGTAAATTGTCCCATTGAAATATTTTCTCCGGACAACTGCTTTTGGTTTCTATATGCTCAATCGTCATCTCTGTATTAAAATCCGAAATATACTTCGTGCAAAAGGAACAACGCTTATGATTCATCTTGGCAAATTCATCCTTCGTCTCGGTTGTATTATACTGATAAGTTCCTTTGTGCCTTTTAAAAAACTCATATGCCTGTGTTCGCGCCATCCCTTTAATTTTTTCTTTAAATTGTTTATCCGTATTATCTAAGTCCTTTAATGTCTTTTTCGTGCGTGTGATGTGATTCATAGATCGGCTCTATCCTTTGCTTTAATGATTAAAGTATTGTATTTACGATATAAATTGGGATATTTCTTCTGAATATCAGACACAATCGCTTCTATCTTGGTTTTATCCGGTTCTTCCTCGCAAAGCAGAACATCTCCCAAGTAGCGGATGTCCTTCCCTACCTGCTCCGGCAGCTCCTTAACATGAAAATAGCTTTCATAAATATTATCTAAATCCTTGAAATACAAGTCATCGCAAATCAGATTTAATACCCCGTTCTCCAAATGAAAAACGCTTGAATTCCGATATCTTGTAAGCAACAAAGGGGAATGTGTAGAAAGCACAAAGCTGCACGAGGGAAAATCCTGCGTCAGGCTTTCAATCAAATTACTCTGCACGCTTACATGCAAAAACATCTCAATCTCATCAATTAATATGTATGCAGAAGTGTTCTGTATGAGCTCATGGAATTCCTTTTCACCGATTGCCCTAAGATCAATATTCCATGTCAGTATCCATATAATGTTGACATAGATATTAATAATATTTTCAATCCCGTCACTATGTCTGACATCAAAACCGGATAATCCTGTGTGAAATATTTTATCAACCGCATATTCAATGAATTTTTTAACAAACTCAAACTCCAGCAGATAATCCCTGATTCTTTTTAAATGAAGGTCGTATTCTGTGTATATCCCCCTTTTATGGTTAATAATATCCTCTATATCACCAAAAGCTTCTTGTTCTGTTAATCTTATACTTACTACAACTCTATTGGTTGGAATATACAGCGACAGTTTATTAGAAATTTCATCAGGAACTTTACTGACAAATTTTTCTATTAACTGTCTATCCCAAAAATCATTCATTAATTTTAAGGCAGAAGTTTTTCCACAATTGTTGAGACCATATATAATTGTCACATCCCTTGATATATCTATTTCTTGTGCCCTTATAATGCCTTTTTTCGGCAAAATTATTTTCATCTGTCTTTTTCGCTCCTGTCTTGTACCAATTTTTCAAAATGCGATATTCAAAAATCCTTTCTACTGCCTGCTTACAATCATTATGTTTACTGATATTGTCTGTTATCATAACATGTTTCTCTCTCATTTGTCCATCGTTACAATGTTATAATTATAACAAGGATTCTACGCCTCCACAAGCTGCAAATCATACAGCTTTTTGTACATTCCGCCAAGCTGCAGGAGCTCCTGATGGGAGCCGCTTTCCCTGATTTCTCCCTTGTGCATGACGATAATCTTATCCGCATGCTGAATCGTGGACAGGCGGTGCGCCACCATGATTGTCGTCCTGCCCTCCATCAGCTTCTCCAGCGCCTCCGTAATCAGGCTCTCCGTCTCTGTGTCAATGTTTGCCGTCGCCTCGTCCAGCACAAGGATGGTCGGCTGATAAGCGAGCGTCCGCGCAAAGGAGAGAAGCTGCCGCTGCCCCGCGGAGAGCGTGCTGCCGCGCTCTGTAACCGGTTCATCAAAGCCCTTGGGCATCTTATTGATAAAGGAATCGGCGTTCACGATATGTGCTGCCCGCTCAATCTCCTCCTGCGTAATATCCTCATTGTTCAGGGAAATATTCCCCTTGACGTCTCCCGTAAAGATAAATACATCCTGCTGCACCTGTCCGATGGCATGGCGCAGCGCATCCTTGTCAATCTCGCGGATGTTGACGCCGTCAATCAGGATTTCTCCCCGCTGAATGTCATAGTAGCGTCCGATCAGATTCAAAATAGAGGATTTTCCCGCCCCGGTTGCCCCCACAAACGCAATCTTTTCGCCCGGCTCAATGCAAAAGCTCACATCCTTTAAGATGTAGTCGTCCTTTTCATAGGCAAACCAGACATGACGAAACTCAATCTTGCCCTTAATCTCCACCGGCACGGGATTTTCAGGATTTGCAATCTCCGGCTCCTCATCCAGAATGGAAAAAATCTTTTCCGCGGAGGCGAGGGAGGACTGCAGGGTTCCGAACTGCTCGGCCAGCTCCTGAATCGGCTCAAAGAAGGAGCTGATGTAATTGATAAATACAAACAACGTTCCCAGAGAAACCGTCCCCTCCAGCACGGAAGCGCTTCCCTGCCCGATAACTATGACCATTGCGAATACGGAAAGCATATAAATGGAAGGGCGGAAGATGGCAAAGGTCATAACCTACCGCCAATTTGCCTTGAAAAGCAGCTCGCTCTTCCATTCAAATTCCTTGTACTTCTCCTTTTCCCTTGCGAAAATCTGTATCAGCTTCATGCCGGAAATATGCTCCGACAAAAAGGTATTCAGCTCCGTAATGCGATTGCGTGTAAGCCTGTACGCCTTCCGCGACATGTAGCGGAAAAAGAAGGTCAGTGCCGTGACAAAGGGAAGCAGTAAAAAGGAATACAGCGCCATCCGTACATCAATCGAAAGCATCACGACCGCAAAGCCGATAATCTTTACCGAATTCTTAAACAGCTTTGCCAAAATCTGTGAAAACAGCTCGTTGACGGCCTCCGTATCATTTGACACTCGTGTCACCAGCTTGCCGACAGGCGGCGTGTTAAAAAAGTTGACGGAAAGGCTGTGGATATGAGTAAATACCTCCTCGCGCATTTTATAGATGATGGACTGCCCTACCTTCTGCAAAATCCATGTATTCGACGCATTGAGGAGAAAGCCAAGCAAAAGCATCAGCGCATACAACACTCCTGCCCGCAAAATCCCGTAATAAGCAGCCTCCGTTCCCAGCTCTCCAAAGCCGTTGATATAATCGTCAATCGCATTACCGATGATAATCGGCTTGTACAGCTCCACGCCAATCAGCGCAGTCACAAGGATGGAAGCGAGAAGCATCATCCACTTATGCGGTTTTAAATAAGTCAATAACCGTTTCATCAAAAACCTCCGTTCCTTCTCCTAAGTTGCAGACAGCGCCAGATTTTTTGCGGCCTCCAACTGCTGTTTCTCAAACATGTCCTTATAGATGCCGCCAAGCTCCATCAGTTCCTTGTGATTGCCGCATTCCCTTGCCTCCCCGTCCTCCAAGACAAGGATAATGTCCGCGTTCTGTATCGTGGAAATGCGGTGCGCAATTAAAATCGTCGTCTTTCCACATCTGTTTTCCTTGAGATTTTTCAGTATCTGCTCCTCTGTATCCGTATCCACCGCCGAAAGCGCATCGTCCAAAATCAGAATCGGCGCATCCTTCTTCAATGCCCGCGCAATAGAGCTTCTCTGCTTCTGTCCCCCTGACAGGGTAACGCCCCTCTCCCCGACAATCGTGTCATATCCGTTAGGGAAGTCGATGATATTGTCGTGGATACAGGCTATTTTGGTCGCCCGAATGATTTCTTCCATCTCCTCGTCATCCGTGCCGAACGCGATATTGGATTTGAGGGTGTCGGAAAACAGGAAATTGTCCTGCGGTACATACGCAATGTTCTCCCGCAGTGCCTTAAGCGGGATGCTGTTGATATCCTTCCCGTCGATGAAAATCATCCCCGGCTTGGTATTGTAAAGATGCAGCAGCAGGTTTACCAGCGTTGACTTCCCGTTGCCGGTGCGCCCGATTACCGCAAGTGTAGTTCCCGCCTTGATATCAAGGTTGATGTCCTTCAGGGTCGGCTCGCTGTGTCCTCTGTGAATAAAGGTAAGGTGGTTCAGACGAATGTCTCCCTTAATCCGATCCACTGCCTCCACATCCGCGCGGTCCGCGATTTCCGGCTGTTCCTCAAACACCTCTTGTATCCGTCTGATGCCCGCGCCGCCCTGCGAAAACATATTGATGGCCTCCCCGCAGGCAAGCATCGGCCACACGAGCATGGTGATATATTGGTTAAAGGCGACAAAACGCCCGATGGTGATTTCTCCGCTCAGCGCAAGATACCCGCCGTACAAAAGCGTAATCAGACTGCTGATACCGATGACTACGTCCAAAAGCGGCATGACTATGGACTGCAGCTTGGCAATCTTGAGATTTTTCGTTTTCGCCTTGGCATTCGCCTCGGCAAATGCTTTTATCTGTGACCGCTCCCGCACAAAGGCCTTCACAACGCGCACGCCGGAAAAGCTTTCCTGCACAAAGTCCGTAAGCTCCGATACCGCGTCCTGCCGTTCCAGAAAGTATTTCTGCATGATTTTCCCAAAATACAGCTCTCCTATCGCGATAAATACCATCGGGATAATCGCAACCAGCGTCAGCTTCACATTGACATAAACCATCATCTGCCCGATGACCATCACAGTCATGACAATCGCGTCAAACGCCGCAATGACCGCCGGTCCGATTGCCATGCGCACGGCATTCAAATCGCTTGTAAAACGTGTCATCAGATCACCGGTCTTGTGCTCATTGTAGTATTCCACGTCCAGAGTCTCCAGATGGGCAAACATATTGTCGCGGATTTCGTGCTCTATGGAACGGGAAGCGCCGAATATAAAATAGCGCCACAGGAACCGGCCGACAGCGAGCGTAAAGCCGATTGCCAGAATAATGCCAATGTTCTTAAGCACGCCGTTTTTGTCAATCGTGTGTGCGGCTAGTCCGTCCGTGATGATACCAGTCACCTTGGGGATGTACAGGTTGGCAAAGTCCAGAATAAACAGGGTAACAATCCCGCCTATGTACTGCCATTTATGACGTTTTATATACTGCATGATGAATCGAAGCTGTTCCATGATTTGTTGTACCTTTCCTGACTTAAAATATAAAAAAATCGAGTGCAAATGCAATGATTCCATTGCATTGCGCACTTGATTGCAAAAAGCTTCGCTTTTTGTTGAAATGATTCAAGCTGTCGCAATTTCCCTTAATTCAAAAAACAGTATACCTCATACTGCTTTGAAATGTATACTGTTTTTATTCAAATTTATGAAACGGTTATTTCTAAAAATAGGAGTCCGCCATTTCTACAATCACGCTCGGTCCTTCCTGTGTCTGCTGCAGAAGCTCCCCGATTTCTCCCGTATAGGTATATCCATAGTAAACATTAGAGCTTCCATCCTTATCTCCGGTATAGCATGGTACTGTGGGATGGTTTTCATCATACATTCTAAGCCATACTGTCCGCTCTCTCTGCTCATTCTCCGAAAAATCATATATGGTATGCCCGTAAACCGAAGCGTCCAACCCTGCTGCATCTGCGATGGTCGGCAGAAACTCTCTGAAGGAAGCCGGTGCGTTCGTTACCGGCGACACCTCGTGAGTCTCCCCGGGCTCCTTGATATAGAAAATCACTTGTGAATCATACCCGCCGCCGTGATCCGCCGTGACAATAATCGTAGCGGCGTCATATACGCCAAGCTCCTTCAGCCGGTTTAGGTACTCCTCCACAATCACCATACATCCTTTTGAAGTCTCTTCCAATGTGGAATCCTCTTTATAATAACCATTTTCATCTGTTGTGTAAAGATGCGGCCCCATCAAATGCTGCACAATGACATAGTTGGAACTTTTATCCGTGCGCAGCCCGTTTTCCAAAAGCCCTTGATAAAACTCATGATTATTGTGGTTGATTTTGTTCTCCTTCACACTCACAATATCCGCATACTCATCTATATTGGCATAAAAGTACGGCTTCAACATATCCGGAAACATGCGGTAACCTGACATCTTTGCCATAGTCTTAAATAACAGCTTGTAGAATACATCTGTCTCCTGCGCGTCATTCGCTACATTGGAAATTCTGTCATCCAATATTTTTACGTCATTCAACCCGCAAAGAATGTTCGTATCCGGTGTATATACATTGAGTTGATACCCTTTTTCCCCCAGCGCATTATAAAAATCATTCGTTGTATCATTTTCCCAAATCTCTCTGCACCATTCGTTAATCGGCTGATCCATATTCACTTCCCTGCCGGTCAGCATATGCGGCAGGGAAGGAAACGTTCCAAAATAAGTACAGTCCATATTACTATAATAAGTAAAATCATGCAGAAAGTCCGTAGCGCCCGGGTATGCCGTCTCCAGCGGTTCCAAATATTGATTGCTGAAATAGTCCAGAATCAACACAATTACATTTTTATCTGCCGACACCACGTACTGCTTTTCTCCCGAAAGATGCCACTGCCCCTCCGGGTAACGGTATGCCTCCTCCTTTGCGGAAAACCAAAGGGAGACCATTGCTACAAACTGAATACACAGCAAAAATGCCGCTCCATAAGATACCACCTTTTTCCAAATGTCGCGCTTCCAAAAAGAAAGTGCTGTTACGGCCGCTATGACTGCAAGCCAAATAACCAGATTCAGAATCGACCTGCCTGTCTCCGCTTTATAGCCTTCCGGGTTGACGCCTAACAAATCTAAGTTTTTATTCAGAAACATCACCTGAAAATAGCCTGCCAGAGAAATGCCAAATACGACAGACAAAAAGAACCCATGAAGCTTGTCCGGTAAAAAGGCAATTATCAGTGTCAGAAGAAACGCGCCTGCCACTGCGAAAACAGCCAGATACCCCACAAAGTCTCCATACACAAAGTCAAAATCCGTGACATTTGCAAAAAATATTTCCGAAGGTCCGAAAATCAACCACATAAAGGTAAATAAAAAACAAACCAAAAACGTACTTCCTGCTTTTATCAGTTTCTTTTTCATCTTTTGCATTCCTCTCTCAGTATATCTTTTTCATTTGTTCTGTATTGAAATCCATGTCCCTGTTTGTCAATTATACCGGACGACTTTTTTGTGTCAACACTTTATTGAATTTCCGGTATCTCATCAAAGCACGCAAAAAATTCTCTGTTATCCCAAACAGATGTCGGACGGTAATCATAATATACGCCGTTAATTCCAAAGTTTGAGCAGCTGTCTGTCGCCATTGATAATCGGACAATTTCTCCGTCTGCCAATGTCAGCTCAAGGCAGGCACACTGATTTCCACAATCCGCGCCGCCAAAGATATATTTCGCATTGCGAAACCATTCTTCAAACATCCTTAAGGTATCCTTATCCGTTATCGTTTGGCTGTAAAGCTCATTTCCCGTAAAGATACTGCGCGTATCCAACCTCGCTGATACGATATTCTCTATATCCGCCACATCAAATGAATAATACTCCAGCTTTTCTTCCACCATGGTTTGAATGAAATCACACAGCTCCTTATTCTGCACAAAATATTCCTCCGTGCCTTGCAGCTCATACAGATATCCGCCCTCAAAGGCCATAAAAATTTTGTCGTTGTACATCATCTGCCATCCCGTTTCCTTCATGCCATTCCGTTTTCCGGGATGGGCGCCCCCTTCCGCAGGCAGCTCGTTCACCCATTTCAACAGCTGTTCCTGCTCCGCTCCCTCCGGAATATAATAATAGTCATAATAGGTTCTAAGGACAGAAGGCTGTACTATGATACATACCTTATCTGCCTCTGCCTGCCGCGTTAAGGTCACTTCTTTATACAACAGATCATCCGGATTCTCTCCGGCTGCCTCCTGCTCTGACGGTTTCTCCTCCGCTTTTGCGGGCTCTCCGTTCCCTGTCTCCATAAAGCTTTCTGCCTCCGTACCGGTTTCCGTTTCCATGGTATTTCCAACCGCCACGCTGCTCTCCGCATTTTCGCTTCCCTCCTCACCTGCCGCAGAACCAAATGTGCACCCAACGATACCTGCGCAAAGGAAAAGCAGCAGGAGCACTGTTATAAGCTTTGTTTGGGGCTGCTTTACAAGCATCCGCATTCTCTTTTTCATTTCACGTTTTCCCCCTGCCACACCGGTAGAACACCCTAATACGGAAGCACCGGAAGCCCTACTCCGGGTATTTTTCGCAATCTCGATTAATGCTTTGCCATATTGCAGGTAATTTTCCCGCCCGATCAGCTTCAGAGCTCCCGCATCACACGCCGTCTCACTATCCTTACCGGAAACCACCGCTGCCAACCACACCAGAGGATTAAACCAATAAATAATCACACACAGACAGCGGACCAATGCCCATATATGGTCCCCATGCCTGTAATGCGTATACTCATGGGCCAGCACATACTTTCTCTGCTCATCTGACAATACCATATTCTCCTGCAAATAGATGGAAGGTCCGGGAAATCCAAACAGACACGGATTTGTAATCCCCGCAGCCTTGTATACATTCAGCCTGCCCTTCACCTGCCCGATTTTCACACGACTTTTTCTTAAGCTCCCGGCAAACCGCAGATTGCTCCATAAGAATGCACTCAGGCACAGCAGCATTCCAATAATCCAAATGCCATAGCATACGTCCGTAAAAGTTATCCCCTGCTCCGTCCTCTCGCCCGCCTGTTCAACTCCCATGTATGCAGGCGCTACATTTTCACTGCTATCGTCCTTTGTCATCCCGCTGTCAATGAAGAGATATCGGATACCCGTTTCCTCTATTCTGTCCGCGACCTTCATAACGCTGATATCCGATTCAAATTCCGGAAGCGGAATCAGCAGCTTGACTGCAACCAGTAGCCATAACGCGTACTTTAAGCAGGGATTCACATGTTTCTCTGACAGAATCGAGACCGCCAGAACCGCCACAATAAGGACAGAGGATGTAAAAATCTGCTCAATCATTTTAATGTTTTTCAACCGCCTCTCCCAATATCCGGTACAGCTCATTGATGTCCTCATTACTCAGGTTATTATTTCGGATGAGGGTATTGAGCATCATGCCCACGGAGCCTTTATAGACTCTCGCAAGCAGACTCTCGGTCTCCGCAGTCGCCGCGTCATCCCGCTTCACCTTCGGATAATACTGCTTTGCCTTGGCACCCTCCTCATAAAAAATAATCTCTTTCTCGACCATCCGCCGCAACAGAGTATTTACGGTGCTCTTGCTCCATCCGGGTTCCTCTTTCAACTCATGATATAATTGCATAATCGTTTTGGGACTATCCTCCCACAGCTTTTCCATGATAACCCACTCGCTTGGTTGTAACATTATTCTGTTTTTCATTTTTACCTCCATTCCGAAGCGTCACAAATTCTTGGTTAAATATGTTGTTATCGAGTAATTTATTCAACCTTATAACCATGCTCCTTTCCATGCCGGCTCGTATTACTACTGTCAACCACTTACAGTATACTCATATAGTGTTACTTCTGTCAACCTTTTTCTCAAAAACTCCTTCAAAAAATCGTCGCTCGGCAGCGACAATAATGATATACACTGCCGCAATTTCCTGCAATATCAAAAAACGTCATAGTTTCACCGAAACCGCTTACAGACAGGCATTTTTTAATCTGACGGAAATATCTTTAAACAAGAACCCTTTTGAAAGCGCAGATGAACGATGAAAACAAAATTAAAAAACATGTTGTCCGGCGCGTTTTCCCCAAAGCTGAAAAAGACAGTAACGCTGGTATTAATCCTGGCTGCTGCCTTTCTGCTTGGCAGAGGCGCTGCATATGTCAAATACGAAAAACTAGACGAGTGGGCCGCCCCCGTCAGCGGAAGCGTGTCCGGTGAAAATTGGGGACTCGGCTTTGGGCAGGCAGGCACCCAGCCGACCGGAAACGCCTCCGCAGAGGAGCTGAAAAAGTACGATGCCTATTATGTCGGTGGTAATGCCGAAAAGGTGATTTACCTGACCTTTGACGCCGGCTACGAGAACGGAAACACACAGCCGATTCTGGATGCACTGAAAAAACATAATGTGAACGCAACCTTTTTTGTAGTGGGACATTACCTCGAATCTGCACCGGAACTGGTGCAACAGATGGTAGCTGACGGACATTTTGTGGGAAACCACACCTACCACCATTTAGACATGTCGTCGATTGCCTCCAAGGAATCCTTTGAGAAAGAAATGCGGGATGTCGAGGACAAATTCCGGGAGCTGACCGGACAGGAGCTGGCGCGGTTCTACCGTCCCCCACAGGGAAAATACAGCACGAGAAACCTTGAAATGGCAAAGGAGCTGGGATACCACACCTTCTTCTGGAGCCTTGCCTATGTCGATTGGTATCAGGATAAACAGCCAAGCCATGAGGAGGCTTTCAAAAAGCTTGTCGGGCGGATTCATCCGGGTGCCATTGTCCTTCTGCACAGCACCTCCAAGACCAACGGCGAGATTCTGGATGAGTTGCTGACGCGATGGGAAGAGCTCGGCTATACCTTCCGGACGCTTGAGGATTTCGTGAAGTAGACCGCAAAAGCCTGCCGTCGCCTAAACGGCATTATCCTTCACAAAAAGGACTTGAACCGTACGCAAGCCCGTTTTCCAAGGCTCTTAACACGGTTCAAGTCCTGTTTCCTATAATTTAAACTTTCCTACCTCATTATTCAGTCTGCCGACAATCTCCAGATTAGAATCTGCCTCTTTTCCTATAGCGTTCACATTGTTGGTCAGTCTCACGGCGGTTTCCGTCACATTCGATACCCCTGATGTACTCTCACCTACTGCGGTTTTCACGCTTTCCAGTGCTTCCTTGATTTCGTCCATATTCATCTTCAGCTGCTCGCTTTCCCCTGCGAAACGCTGCATCATCTCATTCATGTCCCCGACATTGCTCCGATAGCTCTCGCTGGTTTCCAGCAGCTTTTCATAGCCGCCCATTGCGGTTTCATTCATAAATTTAATCATTTCCGCTGCCTCTGCCGCCAGCTCATCTACCGTCCGGATTACTTCAGCAGTCACTTCCTGAATTTCCGTTGCGGCCACCGCGGAATTGGCTGCCAGCTTCCCAATCTCATCCGCAACCACTGCAAAGCCTTTTCCCGCTTCCCCTGCGCGCGCGGCTTCAATGCTTGCGTTTAACGCCAAAAGGTTCGTCTCTTCGGTGATGCTGATAATATTCTTTGTAAGCTCCCTGATTTTTTCCACATCCTTGGACTTCTCAATTTTCTGCTGAACCAGTTCCGCCATATCAGCAGCCTGAAGCATTGCATTCTGCTTTTCCTCCACTGCCCTGCCATATACTTCCGAGGCCGTTTGCATAATTCCATCGGAAGAGCTTCTGCCGCTTTCGGCCTCTTTATTAATTTTTTCTATCGATTGAAATATCTGTCTGACGGACTCGTTAATCTGATCAAGCGAAGCGATGGATTCCTCCAATGCCGCACTCATCTACTCCATCACAGAGGAAACATCCGTAATCTCCTCTTCGGCATTTGACAGCTTACT
>CAMWYL010000018.1 GCA_947178465.1 uncultured Lachnospiraceae bacterium
GGGCATGTATCGACAGGCGGTACTTTTATAAAAACAAAAAAATTTGAAAAATCTAAATATATTGTAAAAAAACTGTTGACGTATTCTTAATTTATGCTATAATCTATATGTGCAATTAAGAATACCCGTACAGTCTGGCACACAATAATAGGACTGGAGGGAGGTTAGGTGTGAGAGCATGTCAAATGTAATCGTTAAAGAAAACGAGACTTTGGATAGCGCTTTACGCAGATTCAAGAGAAGCTGTGCTAAGGCCGGAATTCAGCAGGAAATCCGTAAAAGAGAGCATTACGAGAAGCCAAGCGTAAAACGTAAGAAGAAGTCCGAGGCAGCAAGAAAACGTAAATATAATTAATGATTAAAATCCTTGGCTTTCTGAGTCAGGGATTTTTCACGGTATAGGAAATTGCCGAAACATGGTGGGAATTGATTCTTCTTGGAAGGAGGAGTAACGATGGGAATAAGAGATTTTCAGCTTGCGGGATATGACCTTTATCATCTGATAGCATGTTTTTTTCTTTTTAGTGTTATCGGCTGGATGGTGGAGTCAATTTATATGTCATTTTGCAATAAGAAGCTGACGAACAGAGGCTTTATGTCAGGCCCGTTCTGTCCGATATACGGGTTCGGAGCGACGGCGGGCTACATCATTCTGCATCCGTTTGCGGATAACATTGTTTTGCTTTACATAGCGGGCGCTCTTTCCGCCACATTGTTTGAATTTCTGGTAGCAAAGCTTATGATGAAGCTGTTTGGCGAGGTCTGGTGGGACTATAACGATAAGTTCTGCAATTACAAGGGCGTTCTGTGCCTTGAGAGCACGCTTGCATGGGGACTGTATGCTGTTATCATCATTACCTTTTTGTTCGATAAGGTAATGAGTCTGGTTGACCGGTATCCCGTTGTCTGGGGTGTCCGCATCATCGGGTTGTGCTTTGTGATGGGGGCGCTTGACTTCGGTTATCATTTTGTGACGGCGGTTAAGATTGACGAGGCGACAAAAGAGGGCTTCATTGAGAAGAAAGAAGAAATCGTGGATTTCTGCCATAGGCTAATTGGCAGATGATAATGCGAAGAATAGGAAAAGAAACAGGACTGTGAAAAGGTTCCCGGTTGAAAAAGGAGGACATCTCTAACGAATTATATTTTGGAGAGGTCCTCCTTTTGGTACTATGGCAAACGACATATAAAGCAGTTTTTGAATGATTGCGCATATTTCAGATACCCTTTTGCATAGACTTCATACTAAATAAGGTATGAGGTCTTTTTTATGAAAAAAACCATCCGTAAAAAAATATATAGAATGCTTTCGACTGTCCTGTGCATGGCAGTCTTGTGCGGAAGCGTGGTTTTTGCCGAGGAACAGACTGCCCAAAGCGGGAGCGTCAATTCCACGGCACTGAATCTCTCGTCACCGTCGGCGATTCTGATGGAGGCGTCTACCGGAACCGTGTTATTTGAGAAAAATCCGGACGAAATCCGAAGCCCGGCAAGCATCACCAAGATTATGACGCTGATTCTCACGTTTGAGGAACTGGAAAAGGGCAGAATAAGGCTTGAGGACGAGGTTGTGACCAGTGCTTACGCGAAGTCCATGGGCGGCTCTCAGGTATTTCTGGAGGAGGGAGAAATACAGACGGTCGATACGCTGATCAAGTGTATTGTGGTGGCAAGCGGAAATGATGCGTCGGTCGCGATGGCGGAGTTTATCGCGGGCAGCGAGGAAGAGTTTGTCAATCGGATGAACGCTAAAGCGGCGGAGCTGGGAATGGTAAATACGCATTTCATTGACTGCTGCGGTCTGTCATCGGATGCGCAACACCACACGACCGCGCGGGATGTTGCGATTATGTCGCGGGAGCTGATAACAAAACATCCGGATATCTATAATTACACAAAGATATGGATGGAGGATATCACGCATGTGACAAGGCAGGGCAGTAAAAATTTCACGCTCTCAAGCACCAATAAGCTCTTGAAACAGTACGAGTGGACGACGGGGTTGAAAACGGGCTCCACAAGTCAGGCGAAATACTGCTTCAGCGCGACCGCGAGCAAGGATGGGATTGATTTGATCGCGGTGATTATGGGTGCGCCGGACTTCAAGGTGCGCTTTTCGGAGGCAAGAAGCCTGTTGGAATATGGCTTTGCCATGACGAGGCTGTATGTCGATACGAATAATAATGAGCTCCCGCAGATAAGAGTTAAGGGTGGAAAGCAGGAGAAGGTGGAGGTCGTTGCGGACGGGGATTTCCGGTATCTGGATGTCACCGGAGCGGATTTCAGTCAGATAGAAAAGAGTTATGAATTTGTGGAAGCGTTGGAGGCGCCGTTTGCGTCGGGGACACAGGCAGGGCGTGTGCTGTACCGGCTCAACGGCAGGGAGCTTGGCAGCGTGGCAATCCGGACGATGGAGGAGGTCGAGAAGGCGCACTATATTGATTATCTGAAGCGTATAATGCTTGCGTGGTTGATATAATATAGGGTATAATAATGTACAAAATGTTTGGAATAAGCAGAAAGGTTTGTTTTACATGCAGAGCTTCGGAATAATTGCAGTGTGGGTGTTGATTGGAATGGCGGCGGTTCTGTTGATTGTCGGGATTGTGGACGGAAACCGGTTTGAGGTGGTGCGGGAGACGTTTGCACTTCCCGATTTGTCAAAGGACTGTCGATTTGTGCTGATTTCAGACCTGCATAACAAGGTTTACGGTAATCATAATGATAAGGTCATCGCGGCGGTCAGGGAAATCCAACCGGATTTTATTCTGCTGGCGGGAGATATGGTGACGTCCCAGGTAAGCGAGGACATGACACCGGCGATAAAGCTTGTGCAGGCGCTCTGTAAGGAGTACCGTGTTTATTACGGGTTGGGAAACCATGAGTCCAAGATGAAGTGCTGCCGTAAGAAGTTCGGGGATAAGTACGAGACGCTCAGGAAGGAAATAACGGCGGCGGGCGCGGTGCTTCTGGACAACGAAAGCTGTACGCTTCCGGAATACAATTTGGTGGTCACGGGCCTTGATCTTGACCTTGAATATTTTGCGCATTTTAAAAAGGCGCAGATGGCGGAGGATTATTTAAATAAGACCATCAGGCGGGCGCAGAGCCATCGCTGCAATATTCTCATTGCGCATAATCCCGATTATTTTGAGGAGTATGCAAAATGGGGCGCGGATTTGGTCGTCTCGGGGCATGTGCATGGGGGTATTATGCGGCTGCCCGTGCTTGGGGGCGTGATTTCACCCTCCTACACGCTTTTCCCGAAATATGACGGCGGTGTGTTCCGGGAGAAGGATTCTGTGATGCTTTTGGGACGGGGAATGGGTTCCCATACACTGCCGTTCCGCTTTTTCAATCCTGCGCAGCTGTATGCGGTGGAGTTGAAGAAGAGGGAACAAATTTCGTAAGATTAAGATATTTTTATGCAACGATTGAGACAATAAGGGGTTGTGAGAGATTACGGAGAAGGGGAATATTGTCTGTAATAACGTGATTTTTGCGACACAGGACTGTATGTCATTGGGTTAGGACCGCCATACCATGGGTCTCGGTTTGATGAAGAGGGCAGGGAGCTTAATAATTCTGCTGCCGGCGATTTGCCGGGAGAAGGGATTACTCTGCCTTTTTTGAAATTGTCGGATCTTGAAAAATAACGGCATCCGGAGGGTGGTGAGTAAAAACCAAAAAGCATATAAAAAGCGCACACACCAAAATACATAGCAAAGAAGTGTAAGTTTCCAGTCTGCGGGATAGCGTCAGTTTGTAAGAAAGCCAAAAGGCAATAACGATGCTCAAAATGAATATCCCCATATCTAAAATAAAAACATTTTTACCAAGGATATAAGTATAAGCATAATAAAAAAGAGGGATTAGGAATGCACCCATTAAAATTCCAAAGCTTAAAGCAGAAGGAATACATGAGTATTTTCCACGGAATTTTAAAATCATGATAAGGGAGTATAACAACATTGGGAAGAATAGTAATTTCATGTGTTCCCATATAGATTCGTTAATTGGCGTAAAAAGTCCGACTATTTGATTGTTTTCAGTCCAATCATACAGAAAATGAGCAAGTGTTCCTATGGTCAGAACAAAAAATATTCCAATAATCGTATATCGTTTTAAATGTTTCATGGAAAATACCTCATGAATAGTATATGAGGCTGAGAAGGTATTATGTATTTTAGCAAAAAATAACACAGAAAGTACTTCTCACACAGGAAAAACGCAAAAGACAGCGTTTTTCATTTCTATTTGAGCCGCCGAAGGCGGCATGGGGATTAATATGAGAAGATATATGACATGGAATTATAAACGTGAAATTCTGCCGGACGAATAAAGCAGACTCATCCGTGGGAAAATAATCATTATTTTTTCATGGAGGCAGGCATATGTATGGTTCCTTTTATGGTTGGTATTTGAAATGTCAGTCTGACACACAGACTTTGGCGGTAATTCCTGCCGTTCATAGCACAGGGAGGAAACGCACCTGTTCTATTCAGATTATTACGGATTATGACGCTTGGACAGTAACGTTCACTGCAGATTCATTTCAACGGACGAAAAGGAATATTTTCATCGGAGAGAACCAATTCGGTGAAAAAGGTATTAAGCTGGCGATACACACATCGCAGCTGACTATTAAGGGGAAATTGGATTTTGGAGCACTTTGCCCTTTAAAATATGATATTATGGGACCGTTTGCATTCGTGCCATTTATGGAATGCCGTCACAGCGTGCGGAGTATGCGGCATTCGGTTCGGGGAAATGTGTATATCAACGAACAAAAATATTCTTTTCACAATGGTTGGGGATACTGGGAGGGAGACCGAGGCCGCTCCTTTCCGAAAAAGTATATCTGGACGCAATGCTGTTTTCCCGGCGGGGCGTTAATGTTGTCAGTGGCGGATATCCCCATGGCAGGCATTCATTTTACCGGTGTCATAGGTGCTGTATTATGGCAGGGGAAAGAGTACAGAATGGCTACTTATCTGGGAGCCGGGGTGGTTCAAATTCAAAACAATATGGTGCGGGTGAAACAGGGCAATCTGGAATTGGATGCCCGGTTGTTGGAAGCATCCGGACGACCTCTTAAGGCTCCGGCAAAAGGGGATATGGTAAGGACAATTCACGAAAGTGCATCCTGTCGGGCTTTTTACCGATTTTGCAAAAAGGGTCGTACTCTTTTTGCCTTTGATACAGACAGGGCTTCTTTTGAATTTGAATATTTTTCTTGATTGTGCGTTACAGAATTACAGAGAATTGCGAATATCAGTTCGTCTTGCGCTTTTTCCCAATTCTATGTAAAATGAGAAAGATGGCGTTTGACACAGGGGCGCCCATATAGGAATGGGAGGCGTGGGAGATGGCTTTAGCCGTAAAGCTTGAGGTATTTGAAGGTCCGCTGGATTTGCTGCTTCACCTGATAGAGAAGAATAAGATTGACATTTACGATATTCCGATTGTTGTGATTACGGAGCAGTATCTGGATTACATCAAAAACATGGAAACGGAAGACATGAACATTATGAGCGAGTTCCTCGTGATGGCGGCGACCCTGCTAGACATCAAGTGCAAAATGCTCCTGCCCAAGGAAGTAAACGAGGAGGGCGAGGAGGAAGACCCGAGAGCTGAGCTGGTTCAGAAGCTTCTGGAATACAAGATGTATAAATATATGGCGTTCGAGCTGCGGGATAAGCAGGTGGACGCGGGCAAGAGCTGGTACAAGAAGCCGATGCTGCCCAAGGAAGTGGCGGATTACCAATATCCCATCGACTATGAGGAGCTGGTTGGGGATGTAAACCTCACAAAGCTTCACGAAATCTTTAAGTCCGTAATGAAGCGTCAGGAGGACAAGATTGACCCGATTAGGAGTCAGTTTGGGAAGATTGAGAAGGATGAAATCGACCTTGAGCAGAAGCAGGGTTACATAGAAGAGTACGTGAAAAATCATAAGCGTTTCAGCTTTCGCAAGCTTTTGGAGCGTCAGGGCAGCAAGATGGAGGTTATCGTCACATTTCTTGTGATATTGGAGCTGATGAAGCAGGGCGTGATTGCCATTGAACAGGAAGGAACCTTTTCTGACATCGTGATTACCTCGGAACTTGCAGCGTAATGCATGAGAACATGAGACACGTGAACGTGAATAAGAACGGACAGAGGTTGTGTATATTTTGGATAAGAAGAAGATAAAAGCGGTGATAGAGGCCGTACTGTTTGCCATGGGAGACTCCGTGGAGGTATCGAAGCTGGAGCATGTGTTGGAGCTGCCCGAGGAGGAAATCCGCGGGTGCATTGCGGAAATGAATGAAGAATACAACAAAAGTGAGCGGGGGATTTGCATTGTGGAATTGGAGTCCTCTTTTCAGCTTTGTACGAAACCGGAGCTGTATGAGTACCTGATCAAGGTGGCGAAAGCACCGCGTAAGTATGTGATGTCGGACACGCTTCTTGAGACGCTCTCGATTATTGCCTACAAGCAGCCGGTGACACGCTTGGAGGTCGAGAAAATCAGGGGTGTAAGCTGTGACCATGCCGTGAACAGGCTGTTGGAGTTCAATCTGATACAGGAGCTTGGAAGGCTGGATGCGCCCGGGCGTCCGCTGTTATTTGGTACAACGGAGGAGTTTTTACGGACTTTTGGCGTGAAGTCGCTTGGCGACCTTCCAACCTTGGCGCCGGAGCAGATAGAGGATTTTAAGAAGCAGGCGGAAGAGGAAGTCGAGCTGAAAGTCGATATTTAATGTGATGGGAGAGCTATGGGGCAGGACAGGATATTTGAGAGAAAAATATGTGTTTTAGGTGTGGCGGGAGGCTCCGCTTCGGGCAAAACAACGATTATTAAAAAGGTTCGGGAGTATTTCGGCAACGACATTGCGGTAATCAGCCATGACAGCTATTACAAGGCGCATGACGATATGCCGTATGAGGAACGCTGCAAACTCAATTATGATCATCCCGATGCCTTTGAATCCGAGCGCATGGCGGAGGATGTGCGCAGACTGATAAAGGGCTATGCGATTGAAATGCCGGTGTATGATTACTGTGTGCATAACCGCTCTCAGGAGACGGTGCGGATAGAGCCTAAGCAGGTGATTCTCATGGAAGGGATTCTGATTCTTGAGAATCGGGAGCTGCGGGATTTGATGGATATCAAGATTTATGTGGATGCCGATGCGGACGAGCGCCTGATGCGGCGGATTAAGCGTGATATGCTGGAGCGCGGCAGGAGCATTGAGTCCATTCTTGAGCAGTACAGCAATACGGTAAAGCCGATGCATGAGGAGTTTGTGGAGCCGTCCAAGAAATACGCGGATATCATTATCCCGCGGGGCGGAGAGAATGCGCCGGGCGTTGATATGCTGACAACATATCTGACGAAGATGCTACACATATGATACCGGGGTTCCAAAGTCATGTATGACGTGCTTGCATGTCAATACATGACTTTGGAATCCGTAAAACATGAAAAAGCAGCCCGATAGGGCGGATTTTGAATGCTTTTAGGATTGCGGGAGCATGAAATGCGGAGCAATCCGTGTATCATAGGGAACGAAATACCTATTGCCCCAACATCATAATATATAATATAGGTTAAGGACGGAAATATGAATCGGACATTGCTGGAGCAGCTGCGCCGCATCACGCCGGAGGAACAGGATATTTTGGACGGCAGGCGTGGCTTTAATGAGGATATTTATGTGCAGGCCAAGGGGAACGTCTTTGACAGCAGAAAGCTGTTAGACAGCACGAAGCTGATTACGGTACGGCCGCATACGCGGTTTGTGGCGTTTCCGAAGCACACACATAATTATGTAGAGGTTATCTATATGTGCTCCGGACAGACGAGGCACCATATTAACGGGGAGGAGGTTCTTCTAAGGCAGGGGGAGCTTTTGTTTCTCGGACAGAGTGCGATACAGGAGATTGACGCCGCAGGGGAAAATGACATCGGTGTCAATTTTATTATTTTACCGGAGTTCTTTGACCAATCCCTGAAGATGATAGGGGAGGAGGAAAGCCCGCTGCGGGATTTTATCATCGGTTGTCTGCGCGCGGAGAACTGCGGCGGAATCGGATATCTGCATTTCAAGGTTGCGGATGTGCTTCCGATACAGAATCTGGTTGAAAATCTGATATGGACGATTATGAACAACCAGCAGATCAAGCGCAGCATCAACCAGACAACGATGGGGCTTTTGTTCCTACAGCTTTTGAATTACACGGATAAGATTGCGACAGGCGGGACGCAGACGGAGGAGGACCTTGTGCTCGCGATTCTGCGATATGTGGAGGAGAATTATAAAGAAGGTGAGCTTACGGATTTGGCGCAAAGCCTGCACTATGACCTGTATTGGCTGAGCAGGATGATCAGGAAGCGCACCGGCAAGACCTACACGGAGCTGATACAGCAGAAGCGTATGCAGCAGTCCGCTTATCTGCTGCGCAATACGGACATGTCCGTGGCGGAGGTCGGCAACGCGGTGGGGTATGATAATCTCAGTTATTTCCACAGAATATTCCGAAAGCAGTACGGGGTATCCCCGAAACAGTTTCGGGACAAAAAAACGCAGGCATAGGATACATAATATGCAGACTGCAAATCAGGACACTTTTTCGGTCAAACAGTGTCCTTTTTTCATGCGCGGAAATCAGCTAAAATAGAACCATGACAAGCAGGCAGGTCGGTGCCTTGCTTCACTGATAATCAGGTTTATCCGATATTTATGAGACAGGACACCGGTAAGCGTATATTGAAACGGAGGTACATATGGCGGAATATTATCTTGGAATTGATATCGGGGCGTCCAGCGGACGACATATCCTGGCGCATATGGAAGACGGCAGGATGGTGCTGGAGGAGGTGCACCGGTTTCCGAACGGCATGAGCAAAAAGGACGGGGAGCTTTGCTGGGATACCGTGCAGTTGTTCCATGAGATTAAGGCAGGCATGAAGAAATGCGCCGAGATGGGAAAGGTTCCCGTAAGCGTCGGCATCGACACATGGGGCGTCGATTTTGTGCTGCTGGACGAGAATGACGCGGTTATCGGAAATACCGTGGGATACAGGGACGACAGGACAGCGGGAATGGACGATAAGGTCTATGAGGAGATTTCCCAAAAGGAGCTGTATAATAAGACGGGTATCCAGAAGCAGATTTTCAACAGCATTTATCAGTTGATGGCATTGAAGCAGAGCAAGCCGGAGCAGCTTAAGGCGGCAAAGACCTTCCTGATGATACCGGATTATTTTCATTTCCTGCTGTGCGGCAGAAAATGTGTGGAGTATACCAATGCGACGACGAGCCAGCTTGTAAGCCCTGAGACAAAGGTGTGGGATATGGGGCTGATTAACAGGCTGGGTTATCCGACAGAGATTTTTCCGGAGATTAAGATGGCGGGAACGGTGCTTGGCGAGCTGAAGGAGGAAATCGCCGAGGAGGTAGGCTTTACCTGCAAGGTGGTGCTTCCCGCGACGCATGACACCGGTTCGGCGGTGCTGGCGGTTCCATCCAATGCGGAGCATACAATGTATATCAGCTCCGGCACATGGTCGCTGATGGGCGTGGAGCGTAAGGAGGCGGACTGCTCTGACAGGAGCATGGAGTGCAACTTCACCAACGAGGGCGGCTATGATTATCGGTTCCGCTACCTCAAGAATATCATGGGTCTGTGGATGATACAGTCCTTGAGAAAAGAGATTGACAACAAGTACAGCTTCGCGGAGCTTTGCGATATGGCATCAAAGGAGAGCATTTCCTCGATTGTGGACTGCAATGACGACTCTTTCCTTGCACCCGAGAATATGCAGGAGGCGGTGAAGGCGTTTTGCAGGAAGACAGGGCAGCAGGTGCCGGAGACTACCGCGGAACAGGCGGCAGTAATCTATAACAGTCTTGCGGTATGCTACAAGAATACAGTGAAGGAAATCGAAGATATGACAGGCGTGTCATATAACTGCATCCATGTGGTCGGCGGCGGCGCAAATGCACAGTATTTGAATGAGCTTACTGCAAGAGAGACCGGGAAGACTGTCTATGCGGGACCGACCGAAGCGACAGCCATTGGCAACCTGACAGTGCAGATGCTTTCAATGGGGGCACTGCCCAACCTGACCGAGGCCAGAAAGACCATCTTTGAGTCGTTTGACATCAAGACCTATCAAAAATCAATATAAAACAAGGAGGATTTATAACATGACAGTAAAGGAAAGATACGAGTCGGCAAAGGAGATTTACAAGGCAGTCGGTGTTGACACGGACGAGGCAATCAAGAAGCTCGAAAACGTGAAAATCAGCATGCACTGCTGGCAGGGAGACGACGTTATCGGCTTTGACCATGACGGCCCGCTGACAGGCGGCATCCAGACAACCGGCAACTACCCCGGAAAGGCAAGAACGCCGGAGGAACTGATGGCGGATATTGATAAGGTGCTTTCTTATATTCCGGGTAAGCATAAGATTAATCTTCACGCAAGCTACGCGATTTTTGAGGATGGCGAGTTTGTCAACAGAGATAAGCTGGAGCCGAAGCACTTCAAGAAATGGGTAGAGTTCGCAAAGGAGAGAGGTCTTGGTCTTGACTTTAACCCGACGCTTTTTGCGCATGATATGGTAAAGGATAACCTGACGCTTTCCAGCCCTGACGAGGCGACAAGAAAATTCTGGATTGATCACTGCAAGGCATGTATCCGCATTTCACAGTATTTTGCGGAGGAGCTGGGACAGCCGTGTATGATGAATATCTGGATTCCGGACGGTTATAAGGATATTCCGGCAGACAGAGTTGCGCCGAGAAGACGCTTCCGCGATTCGCTTGATGAGATTTTATCTATCGATTATGATAAGACCAAGGTATATGTGGCATTGGAGTCTAAGGTATTTGGTATCGGTCTGGAGTCCTATACGGTCGGCTCCTCTGAGTTCTGCGTAAGCTATGCGGCGACAAGAGGCATCCTCAGCCTGATGGACAACGGACATTATCATCCGACAGAGGTGGTTTCCGACAAGATTCCGTCCCTGTTGTTGTTCAATGACAAGATTGCGCTCCATGTGACGAGAGGCGTTCGCTGGGACAGCGACCATGTAGTGCTGCTGGATGATGAGACAAAGGAAATCGCAAAGGAAATCGTTCGGAATGACGCGCTTGACAGAGTATTTATCGGAACCGATTATTTTGACGCGAGCATCAACCGCATCAGTGCGTGGACGGTCGGCATGAGAAATATGCAGAAGGCATTGTTATATGCGCTGCTTTCCCCGAACAAGCAGCTTGCACAGCTTCAGGAGGAAGGCAAGCTGACGCAGCTTATGATGCAGCAGGAGGAGATGAAGACCTATCCGATGGGAGATGTTTGGAATTATTTCTGCGAGAAGAACGGCGTGCCGGTAGGCGAGAAGTGGTTTGAGGATTGTGAAAAGTACGAGCAGGAAGTGCTCTCCAAGAGGAACTAGTGTGAAAATCATTTCTATTTGAGCCGCTGAAGGCGGCATGGGATGAATATGGAGGTTAAATTATGAAGGTATTAGATGCAGAATTTGTAAAGGGTTATATCCGTATGGCAAACGACGGCTGGGAGCAGGGCTGGCATGAGAGAAACGGCGGCAACCTGACCTATCGCATGAAGCCGGAGGAGGTTGAGCAGGTAAAGGAGAACTTTACTCCGAAGGAGTGGACGCCGATCGGGACCAGTGTACCGAAGCTTGCAGGCGAGTATTTTATGGCAACCGGTAGCGGAAAATATTTCCGCAATGTGATTATCAAGCCGGAGGACTCCTTTGCGATTATTGAGATTGACGATAAGGGCGAGAACTATCGTATCGTATGGGGGCTTGTAAACGGCGGACGGCCGACCAGCGAGTTGCCTTCCCATTTGATGAACCATGAGGTAAAGGTGATTGCGACGGGCGGAAAGCACAGAGTAATCTACCATGCGCATCCCGCGAATGTGATTGCCATGACCTTTGTGCTCCCGCTTGAGGATAAGGTATTTACGCGTGAGCTTTGGGAGATGGCGACCGAGTGTCCCGTAGTATTTCCGGACGGCGTAGGCGTTGTTCCCTGGATGGTGCCCGGCGGACGCGACATCGCGGTTGCGACCAGCGAGCTGATGAAGAAGTATGACGTGGCAATCTGGGCGCATCATGGTATTTTCGTATCCGGAGAGGACTTCGACCTTACCTTCGGCCTGATGCACACCGTTGAGAAATCTGCGGAAATCTTTGTGAAGGTTCGCTCTATGGCGGATGCGAAGAGACAGACCATTACCTCACAGGACTTCAGGGATTTGGCAAAGGACTTTAAGGTGACATTACCGGAGGAATTTCTTGATTAATGAAAAACAGACGTGGACGGGTGGACTTTATCGGAAAGTCGAAAATACGAAGACAGCTCTATTCGATCTATATTCTGGCTGTTTTCGTGCCGGTAACGCTGATCGGTATTTTTCTGGTGAGTAATACGAGGCAGCTTCTGACAAATTATTACAGAGATTTGTTGGAGTCGGATAATCTGCGCGTGCGGACGACTTTGTTTGAGATAACAACCCAGGTCTATAATATCTCGGAGGAGATTTCCTTCAGCAGGAGCGTAGCGTCGGTATTGACCGACAGCTACGCCTCTGAGGAGGAGATGGTGGCGGCAGTCAATAAGGCGGCGGCAATCGTGGATAATTACATGTACAATTATCCTGAAATTGACGAGATTGAGATTTACTGTGACAATCCGCGGATGTATGACTACAAGCAGTACCATCGGGTTGATGCCGAGACGCAGCAGGCGGCGTGGTACCGGAAGGCTGTCGGACAGTCGGGCGTGTTCTGGGAAGAAATGGTCAGCAGTGATAAATATAATAATGAATATTGGAAATTGTGTCTGGTACGGAAGATGCCGTTGGTATACTCGGATTATAATGCCGTTCTGATTATTCATGTGAGCGATAATTATTTGAAGACGCGCATGAACAGTCAGGAATATCGGATTTGTGCTTCTGTGGATGACGGTGCGGTTTTTTATGCATCGGACAGAAGGGATTACGGGCAGCCCCAGATTACAGACATTGATTACGACGAGAATTATTTCCAGTATAAGGGAAGCAGGAGGATAGATGAGAAGACCTGCTTTATTGATGTGTCCACACTTCATTTGTATCAGTCTGATTCAAAAATATATATTGCTACGATGAATGACAAGGCGTATGACAATATTCGAAGCATTATTCAGACCTGTGTCATTATTATCGTGCTTTCCATTCTTGTTCCCGGGGTTTTGGTGCACTTTTTCACCGGATATTTTACCAAGAGAATCGAAACGCTCCGTCATGTCATGCATCAGGCGAGTAACGAGGATTATGAGTTTAAGGAAATTGTCCATGGAAAGGACGAGATTTCGGATGCTTTTGCCGATTTGGGCATTATGGTACAGAACATCAAGGAGAAGGATGCGCGCATGTACGAGGCGATGATCAATGAGAAGGAGCTGATCAACGAGCAGCAGAAGATGGAGTTCAAGATGCTTGCCAGTCAGATCAACCCGCATTTCCTGTACAATACGTTGGAGACTATTCGTATGAAGGCTTACACGGCGGGAGATCGTGAGGCGGCAACGGCCATCAAGCTGCTTGGCAAATCCATGCGGTATGTGCTGGAAAATAACGGGACGGCGTTTACCGCGCTCAAAAACGAGCTGGACCATATTGAAATTTATATGAAGATTCAGAAGCTGCGGTTTGGCGAGAAGTTTGACTATGCGATGGAGATTGATACGGAAATCGATGTCAATCAGTGTATGATTCTGCCGCTGATCCTACAGCCGATCGTCGAGAATGCGATCCTTCACGGCTTGGAGGAGCGGGAAATCGGCGGTATGGTAATAATCGGAATCAGACGCTGTGCGTCCGGAATCAGCATATCCGTTTCCGATAACGGCTGCGGTATGGAGCCGGAGACGCTGGAACGGCTGCGGCGGGATATTGAACGCAGGAATCCGCAGAAGAAGGAGGGAATCGGTCTGTACAATATCAACCAGCGCGTAAAGCTCTGTTATGGTGATGATTACGGGCTGACAATCACTTCTGAGCCGGATGGGGGAACGACAGTTTCACTGATTTTGCCGGAGGAAATACAGCACTATGCATAGGATTTCGGTAAAAATTAAAAAAGGATAAAAAAAGTGCTGTAATTTTAATCAATTTTTTTCGGTATTTTTATAAAATTTTTCCTTCTATAATAAAACTATCACAAAGCTTGTGGTAGCTTTATTTGTTTTATCAATCGAATGGCATATACATTCGTACATGTGCATTTGCATATGTACATTTGTAAATGTATTCGAGAAGAAGGAAGGGTGTAGAAATATGAACAATGAAAAGATTACAGATAAGCTGTATATCGTGTTCAGGGTGCTTTGTATTGCGGCACTGATTGTACTGTTTGTTCCGGGTTTTAATCCTGCACGAATCAGCGAGTTGGTTCCGAAAACGTCCTCCGTGTTTACCTGCGGTACGTCTTATGGGACACTTACACAGAATTTCCTCAGGGCCTTCAACAGAGGCTGGGTCGGTACCCTGACAATGCAGATGGTATTCGGCGGATGTTTGTGTATGATTATCGGGTTCGTGGCAACTGCTGCGGGCGGATGCATGTCGTTGGGCACAAATAAACTGAAAAAGCTTGGTGCGATTCCCTCTGTAGTCGGCACAGTAGTGGCTTTGGTGGGCTGTTTTATGATTAACTGGGCGGCGAATGATATTCAGGGAACGCCGAATCCGGACAGAGTCGTTCCACTCAAGCCGGCGATGCTTTCGTTATATATTGTGCTCTCTGTTATAATTCTGGTTTTGTCCGTTGCGATTTTCTTCCTGCTGCCAAAGGTGGAGAAGGAAGAGAAATGCCATATGGAGACAAAATATCAGCTGTTTTTGTTATTTCTGCCGTTTTTGGCGTTATGTATCGTATTTTCCTATTTGCCACTGCTTGGCTGGAGATATGCATTCTTTGACTATAAATCGGGTGAGACGCTTACAATGAGTAATTTTGTGGGCTTTAAATGGTTTATGTTCCTGTTCCAGAACGAAGCAACACGTGCAGACCTGGTGCGTGTGCTGCGGAACACATTGGCGATGAGTGGTTTGGGACTTGCAACAAGCTGGTGCTCTATGGCATTTGCGATTTTCCTCTGTGAAATAAAGAATCTCAAATTTAGGAGATTGGTACAGACCTTTACAACCATCCCGAACTTCATCAGCTGGGTTCTCGTGTACGCGGTAGCGTTTGCGATTTTCTCAACAGACGGTTTTGTAAGCTCACTGTTGATCAATGCGGGTGCGTTGGAGAGCGGTACGAACTTTCTGATGGACAATTCCCATATATGGATTAAGATGCTTGCATGGGGCATGTGGAAGGGCTTAGGCTGGAATGCCATTATTTACATAGCGGCGATTTCCGGTATTGACCAGCAGCTTTACGAGGCGGCCTCCATTGACGGTGCGGGGCGCTTCCAGAAGATGTGGAATATCACGGTTCCGAGCCTGGTGCCGACCTTCATGGTATTGCTTTTGATGGCAATCGCGGGTATTTTGAGCAACGGTATGGATCAGTACCTTGTATTTGAGACTCCGTACAACACCAATACGATTACCGTACTGGATCTCTATGTATATAAGCTGGGTATTAACGGCGGTAGAGTTCCTCTTGCAACTGTAGTCGGTATGTTTAAGTCTGTAGTCAGTGTGGCACTGTTATTTGGGGCAAATAAGATTTCCAAGACGGTCCGCGGCGAGAGTATTATCTAGGGAGGTGATTGGAATGGCAATGACGAAACAGGAAAAGCTGGATCAGAAGGCGGAAAAGCTTTATGAGAAAAAGCACAAGAACCAATACAGAAGAACACCGGCGGATTGGACATTTGACATTTTGAATCACGCGTTCTTCCTGATTTTTACAATTATGTGTATTTTCCCGTTCTACTATATCTTCATTAATACGATCAGTGATAATGACTTGGTAAGAAAGGGCGCGATAAATTTCCTGCCGCAGGGCATTCATTTCAAGAACTATGTGGCGATGTTCAATGTAAATGATGTCGGTACGGCGCTGCTGGTAACCGTGGGACGTACTCTTCTTGGTACCGTCCTGATGGTAATGGCATCCGCGTTTGTCGGATACCTTGTGACAAAGCAGGAGATGTGGGGCAGAAAGATATGGTACAGATGTCTGGTTATCACGATGTATTTCAACGCCGGCCTGATACCATGGTACTTGAATATGTCAATGCTTGGTTTGACAAATAATTTCTGGGCGTACATTATTCCGGGCGTGGTGGCTCCGTATAATATTATTCTTGTAAAGACCTATATTGAGTCTATTCCGGGAGAACTGGAAGAGAGCGCGAAGATTGACGGTGCTTCTTATATGACGATTTTCAGAAAAATCATATGGCCGCTGAGTAAACCGATCTTGGCGACAATCGCGATATTCGGTGCAGTAGGAAACTGGAATTCCTTTACGGACTCCCTGATTTTGATGCCGGATGCACCTGCGTTACATACTTTACAGCATAAGCTGTACACTTACCTGAATGCGGCTTCAAATCTGAAGAGCGTTATGAATTCCGGCGCGGGAACCATTTCCGGCGCGGCGGCGACAAACGTATTGAATGCAAAGACGATTAAATATACGATTTCGATGGTTACGGTACTGCCGATTTTGATGGTGTATCCGTTTATGCAGAGATACTTTGAGAAGGGTATTATGCTTGGAGCGGTGAAAGGTTAAAGCGTGCATGTGCAAAGAATGTCAAAGGCAGGCATTCTTCGGATTTCGGTGTTAAGGTATCGCATAGTGCGGTATTTTATATAACACATTTCTTCAAAAAATAAGGAGGATTTATTATGAAGTTCAAGAAAGTATTATCACTTGTTCTTGCATCTGCAATGGTTTGCTCATTGGCGGCTTGTGGCAGTTCAACATCCACAACGACGCAGAGCAATAATGCGACAGACACGGCAGCCAATACAGATACAAGCAACACCACAACTCCGGCAGCAGACACAAACACGGATGCAGCCGGCGGAGAGACTGCGGGAGCGGATCTGTCTGACATTATACCGAGTGAGACCGTAACGCTCACGGTATATTCCCAGCTCTCCAACTATGAAGGTGAGCAGATCGGCTGGTTTGCTGACATTATGAAAGAAAAGTTCAATGTTAAGCTGAACATCATCAGCGACGGCGACGGCGTATTCGATACCCGTATGGAGTCCGGCAACTTGGGCGATATCGTACTCTTTGGCTCTGATGGTGAGCAGTACACCCGTGCATATTCCAACGGCATGCTTCTGGACTGGAACGAGGATGATATCCTTTCCGATTACGGTCCTTATATCAAGGCGAACATGGCAGAGGCGCTTGAGAAGAACGCGACGATTTCCGACGGTACCGTGTACGGCTTCGGATTTGACGTAGCTTCTTCTGCAGGACAGTACGGTGAGTTTGATTACCACCCGGATATCCGTTATGATCTTTATACACAGGTTGGAAGCCCTGAAATCAACGAGCTTGAGGATTATATTGATGTTTTGAAGAAGATGAAGGAGGCTTGTCCGACTTCTGACTCCGGTAAGGAGACCTATGGCGTATCCCTCTTCAAAGATTGGGATGGCAACATGGTAATGTTCGCAAAAGCAACCGCAACCAATTTCTTCGGTCTTGATGAGTTCCACTTCGGTTTCTATGACGCGGATAACGGAGAGTTTGAGGACTGTCTGAAAGAGGGCGGACATTATGAGAGATGCTTAAGATTTTATAACAAGCTTTATCAGGAAGGCCTGCTTGATCCGGACTCCATGACACAGGGCTATGACGGCTGTATGGAGGACTATCAGGACGGCGGCGCATTCTTCTGTATCTTCAGCTGGATGGGTGCAACACAATACAACACATCTGAGCATATGGGAGCAGGCAAGAAGATGCTTCCTGTAGCAGCAAAGGATCAGGATACATTGGTATACGGTCTCGGACAGTCAGGCAGCAACCGTATCTGGTCTATCGGTGCGAAGTCACAGTATCCGGAGCTTTGCATGGCAATTATCAATTACCTCTGCACACCGGAAGGAAGACTTGATTATGAG
>CAMWYL010000019.1 GCA_947178465.1 uncultured Lachnospiraceae bacterium
CCGTAATGCGCCATGTAAAAATCTGTTCCAGATTGGCGCATAGAGGGCGGTTGCGGTCATTGCCATAATCTTACCGGAATATTTAGAAAATCCGTTTGCCGTAGTCAGTAGCGCGCGATATTTTGTGTAATTTGCCGGATAGAAAATTTTTAAACACCTTTAAACATGCTAATCCTATAAGATAAAAATCCACCTACACCGTCGACCCAATCAAAAGCAGCTTCCCCTCAATATTCGCTTCACCGTATCTGTTTGGCAGAATAAAGTGGTCACCCTTTTTCACAGGCTGTCCGTCGATTCGTCCCTCGCCCTCGATCACACTCATGATCAGGAACGGATACTCCTGCCGCAAAGCCACCGCTCCGTCAACATCCAGCTTCCACACGCGATAATAATCACATTCCACAAGAAGCTCCGGCTCGTTCTTCGCCCCGCCGGCAACGTTGATTACACTGTCCTCGACTGCCTTTGCCGGAACCGTAATCACATCCAGACTCTTCTCCACATGAAGCTCCCGCGGCTTTCCGTCCGTCAGACGGTCATAATCATACACACGATATGTGATATCGGAATTCTGCTGTGTCTCGAGAATTTCAATGCCGCCCTTAATCGCGTGCACCGTTCCCGGGTCAATCTGGATAAAGTCGCCCTTCTTCACCGGCACCTCACGCAGGAACTCCTTCCAGCGGCCATTCCGAATCATATCCGTAAGCTCTTCCTTGTTCCGCGCGTTATGCCCGATGACAAGCGAAGCGCCCTCCGGTGCATCCAGAATATACCAGCACTCTGTTTTTCCAAGAGAGCCGTTCTCGTTCTTTCCCGCATACGCGTCATTGGGGTGAACCTGTATGCTCAGATCCTCCTTCGCGTCAATAATCTTTATCAGCAGCGGAAACCGGTCGCTGTCCACATTTCCGAAAAGCTCCGGCTCCTCTGCCCACAGTGCGCTCAGCTTCTTCCCGTCGTAAGCGCCGCCCTTCACCGTACAGTCTCCGTTCGGATGCGCACTCACGGCCCAGCATTCGCCTGTATTGTCACCGGGAATATCATAATTCCATTTATCGGCGAGCTTTCTGCCCCCCCATATCATCTGTTTAAATACCGGATTCATAAACAAAATTTCCATATCCTCTATCCTCCAACCACAATTTTCATACTAACCTCCATGTCGCCTTTGGCGGCACACTATTATACCAATTGGGCAATATATTTGCTTAATACCTCCGCCGCCTGCTGATGACACAATGCTCCCGGGTGCTGTCTGGAGCCTACATTCGTCTCGTCCGTATTCGGAAGCTGCAAATAACTGACACGTCTGTCACCACTTGCCGCAATATACGCGCCGATTGCCTCGCAAATCGGTATCTGAAGCGGCGTTCCCAGCATTCCGTAACACCAAATGATATGCGCCTTTTTGTTGCATGCGCGCAGCGTATAAAGAAAGTCCTTCACAGCGTCCCGGAACGCCCTGACATCCTCCTCCGAATAGGAGCCGTCCGGATTCCTACGCATTTTGTGGTGTTCTCCGGTTTTCTCATCCACCCACTCGGGCTGGTCAAACGCGCTGGCATCATTTGTCCCCAGATTCACAATCACGCAGTCCGGCTGCCAACTGTCAAAATCATGAGGCATATTCCCACCCAGCCGCTCGTTCTCCGCGCCGGACATCAGACTGCAGACCTCTCTGTAATATTTCGGGATTGCCCCACGGGTATTGTTGTCCCATGTATTGTGTACACCCCAGCCGCTCTGGGAGAAAACGCGGTACTCCGCATCAAGCGCCTTTGCTGTCAGATACGCATAATCCCGCAGTGCGGAGAAAAACATCGGTATCCAATCCTCCTCCTGCTTCGCGCCGAACAGCCCCTCCCCCGAGGTGATGCTGTCCCCGATAAACTCCAGCTTCAGCGCTTTCTCCTCCACAGGGTAAAATTTCCCGTCATGGCGCAGCGCATGAATGTGGACATAAGAATCCCCATCATCGCTCATCGCCTGCAAATCCTTGTAAAACCGCACATTTTTCACCTTATCAGGATTCATTCCCCGAAAAAGCGGTATCCAATACCGGCCCTTGACAAGCATCTGTCTTCCAATCCAATCCCCGTTCACCGTATAGCTGAACCAGGGTTCGAAAACATCATAGGTCACCTCAACCTCTACCCACAGCTCCGAGCCGGAGACATTGCACTCAAAACCGCTCGCAGTCCAAAAGAGCGTCAAGGGCTCCCTGCACGCGGTTGTCCTTCCATGTATTTTCAGCTCCGGTATCTCCTTTATTGATGTTTCGACCATCATATGCACATATCCCTCCGTTTCCGGCACGCCGCACAGGACGTGTGAAAGATTTAGCACATCATAAATGACATTCCTGTCATCTCAAGATGTGCTAAACCATTGCTTCCATTTGCTGCCTATAGAATTTAGCGGATGCCGATTTCCGTATCCGTTCCCGTTACCTTACTGTTTGTTTTAATGTAGTCTACAACATCATCAATCTCTGTAAACGCAAGTCCTACATAGCTGTCCGCCGCACCGTAATAAATCGCAATTCTTCCGGTATCCGAATCATGAATCGTTGCGCAGGGGAAGCATACATTCGGCACAAAGCCTCTCTCCTCATACCACTCCTCCGGTGTCAGCAGGAAGTTCTCGCAGCGGTACTTCACAACAGACGGATTGTCAATGTCAAGGATCGCGCCGCCGATGGAATAAACATAACCATTGCAGGTGCCGCTTACGCCATGGTAGAACAGCAGCCAGCCTTCGCTTGTCTCAATCGGCGCCGCGCCGCCGCCAATCTTGAGGGACTCCCACCACTCGTTGCCTTTGCCCATTACATGTCTGTGCTTGCCCCAATATACAAGATCAGGGCTTTCGCTGATAAAGATATCGCCAAACGGCGTATGCCCGCTGTCGGAAGGACGGCTCATCAGCACGAAGTTTCCGTTAATCTTTCTCGGGAACAATACGGCATTTCTGTTAAACGGAAGGAACGGATTCTCAATTCTTGTAAAGGTCTTAAAGTCCGTCGTCTTCGCCATGCCGATTGCAGCACCGTAGAAATCTCCACACCAGATAATATAATATGTATCCTCAACCTTTACGAGGCGGGGGTCATATGCGTATACCGGCATAAACGGTTTGCCGTTCTCATCAACAAAGTTAATCTTCTCCTCATCGAACTCCCAATGGATGGCGTCCTTGCTGCGTCCCATATAGATATAAGGAATACCGTTGGTCTGCTCGCCGCGGAACACGCCGATAAATGCGCCCTCATAAGGGATTACCGCACTGTTGAAAATTCTTGCCACGCCCTTTACAGGATTTCTGCCGATAACGGGATTATCGTTGTATCTCCATACAGGCGCATCCTTTAATCCTTCCGGTCTCTCCTGCCAAGGCATGTTGGGTACTGCCGGGCTAAACATTTTTACTTTGCTCATTCTCAAATCCTCCATTTTCATTTTATTTTAAAGTCAATATAGCATCCTCCAAATAAACCTGACCCTATACGCTTTACTTTCCGGAACCTATCACTGAAACAAGATAGAACGGCACTTGGTCGTCCTCATGGGTCTCAACCAGTTCAATCTCCACGGTATGCTCGTCGTAAGGCAGATGCTCGGCCAGCGTATCAAGCTGCAAATTATCTCCCCATGTCTCCTTAAAATTACCGTCCAAAACCACCGCGTGCGCCCTGTCGCTGTCGATTATTGCGTGCGCGATCGGGGTCGGCTGCCGGACAGACTGACGATACTGTACGCCGATGCAGGTCCCCTTCACGTTAAAGCAAATCCTTGCGCCCTTTTTGTCCGCCGTCCAGCCGCACCGGAAGATTTCCCGAATATCGTTCTGCGGCGTATTGTCCACGGTAAAGCCCTCATTGCTGAGAAGAACCTCCGCGCAATTATCATTGCGGTACCTGACAGAATTTTCATAGGCATTTTCTGACAATAGTGTCACATTATCAATCGCGCCGCTCTCCGCCGCCTCGACTCCCGAACCTGCAAAGGCATCCGCATAGACCTCCTCCAGGAAATCGGTAATCACCTCCGCCATAAGTGAATGCCCCAAGTCATTCGGATGCAGGTCATCCTCCGTGACGTCCCTGCTTGTAAACGTCCCATCAAGCACCTTCTCGTAAATCGTCGGCTTCATGCTCACACAAGGGATACCGTAAGCCTTTCCGACCTTTACATGCTGCTCCTGCGCATTGCCACCGTCATCATACCGCACACTGTTGACAATCAGCACCGCAGGCGCTGTCGGATATCCGTAAATCTTCCGGATCAGTCCCTCGTAGGTCTCAAGAAAATGCGCGTTGTTATCGTCATTTACGCTGAACTCCACTACCGTAAAATCAATACCGTGGGAGAGCAGATCGCTGTCCGCCCGCGCAACGCCAAACTGTGAGGTCGTCCCACCGATTCCCGCGTTTACATAGGTAACCTCCGCCTCAGGGAATTTCTTACACCACCACTGATACACAAGGTATGCATAACGGTCTCCGGCGTAGAGGACAGGCATCCCTGTGTGATGGAGCCGCCCAGAAAGCCTACCGTAACCGGTTCCCCCTGTGATGCCTTTTTCATTACGCGCACAATGCGCGCTACACTTCCTTTATTCAGAACACCCTTTTTTAAATCTATTCCATAGTCTGATGCACTCATCGCTCCACCTCTTACTTCTTCATAAACGCAAGGTTCTTCTTGATAAAATCACACCGCTGCTCTACGCACTTCACGGAACGAAGCGGATCCTGCGGCGTATTGAACACATAATCCATAAGCTTCTCTATCGTTGTTGTCGCCACATGGAGCCTTGTGTCGCTGGACGCATAATATATATATACCGTGCCGTCGTCAGCCGCAATCGCGCCGTTTGTAAATACGACATTGGAAACGTCGCCGACCCGCTCGTCTCCAAGCGGCGCAATCAGGAAGCCCCCCGGCTCCGCAATCACCTTCGTCGGATCGTTTAATGCCGTTGCAAACGCATATACGACATACCGCAGCCCTGCGGCCGTGTTACGAACACCGTGCGCAATATGTATCCAACCCTTCTCCGTCTTAATCGGAACCGCACCCGCGCCGTTCTTCGCCTCGGTAATCGTATGGTATTTCCGCTTGCTGGTGATAATCTCCTCATCAATCACCGCATGGGTGATGTCGTCGCAAAGTCCGAAACCGACCCCGCCGCCGCTGCCGGTATCAATAAAATCATCCATCGGTCTGGTGTAGAACGCATACTTGCCATTCACAAACTCCGGATGCAGCACTACATTCCGCTGCTGCGGAGAATTTAAGGTCTTGAGGTTCTCCAAGCGCTCCCAGGTCTTTAAATCCTTTGTGCGGACAATTCCTGCCGCCGCAACCGCCGCGGAAAGGTCGTTCACACTTGTGTCCTTGCTCTCGGAGCAGAAAACGCCGTAAATGTATCCGTCCTCATGCTTTGTAAGGCGCATGTCGTATACATTTGTCTCCTCCGGGCACACATCCTCCAACAAAATCGGGTAATCCCAAAAGCGGAAGCCGTCAATGCCGTTATCGCTCTCTGCCACCGCAAAGAAGGACTTTCTGTCGTTTCCTTCGACTCTCGCTACCAGATAAAACTTCCCGTTCAAGGCAATCGCACCTGCGTTAAACACCGCATTGACGCCGAGCCGCTCCATAAAGAACGGATTCGTCTCCGGATTCATGTCATATTTCCAGAAGGGCGGGATATGATCCCTTGTCAGAACCGGATACTCGTACCGGTCATAGATACCGTTGTAAAAATCGCTTTTTGCGTTTTTCCGGCTGACTGTCTCCTCATATTTCTTCATTACCTTCGCACAATTCTCTTCAAAAATCTTATTTGACATTCTCTGCCCTCCTTATTACTTCAAAACACATTCTGCCATTATGGTACGGACATTTCCAGGGTTCTACAATCGGCTTTCCCTCGTCAGGGGTCCCGTCCGGTTTTACCCGCCAATACCACTCCCGACCGTTCGCAGCCTCTTTGTTACGTTTATCAATCAGATTGTCCTCGATAAAATGCCATATCTTCCGTGCCGCGTCGAGATATTCCGCCTTCCCGGTTTTCTCATAGCCGTTAAGAAAGCCTACCACAGACTCCGCCTGCACCCACCAAATCCGCCATTCATCTACGACTCCGTTTTCGCATTCATTTGCAAGAGAGCTCCCGTTAAATGCGACCTGATAAATCTGACCGGTCAAATCGCCGGTAATCGGCGTCATTTTCTTCTCATACTCCGCATCCCCAAGAACCGCGACACTTCTGTCAACCAGCCATGCAGTCTCAATATCATGCCCATAGGAATGCAGGTCAATGATGGAATTCCATTGTTCGTCAAAAAATACTTCCTGACGGTGACGCTCGGGACAATATATCTTATCCGCGAGCAAGTCCATCATCCACTTAATTTTCTCCGCCACCTTCTCGTTCCGGTCTACCCTGTAAAGCTCCGTATATGCCTCAAATACATGAAGCAGGGTATTCATGGTCTTCTGTGCCATAACGCCGTTCTCCGAGAGCTTTTCATTGTCAATTTCATGGAAGGACTCATCAAAGGCCTCCTTATACCCAAGCGAATCGCGCATCCTCTCCTCTATAATATCATAGAGCCGATATGCCATGTCAAGCGCTTCGCGATCCTTGCTCGCCTCATAATAGGAGGACAACGCATAGATGGAAAAGGCCTGATTATATGTATGCTTCAAGGTTTCCGCCGGCGTACCGTCATGGTTCACGGACCAATACACCCCGCCGTTTGCCTTGTCCCAACAGAAATTCTTCAGAAATTCATAGCCATGCTTCGCTTCATCCAGAAGGCTCTCATCCCCCAAAAGCGTATACGCGTTGGCAAAGAACCACGTAATGCGGCTGTTTAAGATACAACCCTTTACCGCATTCTTATCTAACTTCAAATCATATCCAAGCCAGCCATACCAGCCGCCGTTTTCATTATCCCGCAGCCCCTTCCAAAAGGGAATGATATCCTCTGTAAGATGTTTCCTTACATCGGCCTGTATTTGTAGGTCTGCCATTTTTATATCCTGCCTTTCCATATGAATTGTACTCTTTTATTCTTGTGCGGAGAATGCCCGTATTCCGGGCATTCTCTCTTCACACTGTTATCCTTTCACTGCCCCTGCGGTCAGACCGGAATAAATCTGCTTCTGGAACGCAATGAAAATAATCAACGCCGGCACCAGACTGATAATAACACCCGCACAAATCAGATTATATTGGCTTCCGAGCGGTCCCGTAAATGTATACAGGGATATCGCAACCGTCTTAAGCTCCTTGTCAACCAGATAGAGCTGTGCGCTGTAATATTCGTTGTATACACCTACTCCTTTTAATATCATACATGTTACAATCGCAGGTTTCAATAGCGGAAACAAAATTCTAAAGAAAATCGTAAAGTAGCTTGCTCCGTCCATATATGCCGACTCGTCAAGAGACACCGAAATATTTTCAAAAAACTGAATGAAAATATAGATGGAAATCACGTCGGTACCCATCATCAGAATGATATATCCATACAGATGATTGATAAACCCGATGGAATACATCAGCTGATACGTCGAAATCTGCATCGCAATACCCGGAAGCAGTGTCGCAAAAAGGAACAAACTGCGAATCAGCCCGTTTCCGGGAAACTTAAAGCGGTTCAATACGTATGCGATCATGGAACCGACCAGAACCGAACCGATTACAACAAATACAACAACGACCGCGGAGTTTACGAATGCCCTGCCCATGTCCGCACGTCTGAACGCGTCAATAAAGTTGTCAAAGTTCAGCCAGCTCTCCGGCGGCGTCATAACATTGGTATTCTGGTATTCCGTCTCCGTCTTAAACGCCGTAATAATACAGGATACCACCGGCAGCAATGCAACAAATGAGAAAAATACCATTGAAAAATACTTAATAAATATCCACAAATACTTTTTTATTGTTTCTCCGGCTGTCATAATTACGCTGCCCCCTTTCCTTTTGCGAGCTTCTTGTCACGTCTTGCCGCTGCACCCGTATCCTCATCCTCCGCATTCTTAAACACGTATTTGAAGAAGAGCTTCTGTAAAATCGTTGCAGCGAAAATAATTAACAAAAGTACAATCGCCATCGCGGACGCCAGGCCAACCTTCTGGCTGGTGTGCGCAATTTCATGCATCTTGATGAAATAGGTCGCCGTACCGTTTCCACCGCCGGACATGATAACGAAGGGCGGCTCGAATGCGCTTAGGGAACCTGTGATAGACATAATCAGGTTTAACATAACAATGGTCTTAATGCTCGGAAGCATAATGTATTTGAATTGCTGCCATTTATTCGCACCATCCAGCTCTGCTGCTTCGTAGAGGGAGGAGTCCACTGACATCATCGCCCCGACAAAAAGCACCATGTTCTGTCCGAAATATTTCCACACACTCGTTCCTACTAATGAAAAATTATTAATCCGTGTATCCCTCAGCCAATATGGAAGGTTCTCCAAGTCAAATCCAATCCACTGAAGCACCGTATCCAATACAAAGCCTCTGGTATAAAAGAATTTAAAAATAAAACCAATTGCAATACCGTTGATCAGGTAAGGGAAAAACATACAGCCTTTGAAGAAGTTCCCGCCCTTTACGCCAAAGCAGAATATCGTTGCGAGATAAAGCGCAAGCGCAAGCTGTACGACCGCACCACCCATATAGTAAAGTGACAGCCACAGTGCACGGAAGCAGTCGTCCCGCTTGAATACGTCTATATAGTTTTTTAAGCCTACAAAGCCTCTTACCTTCGTATAATTTCTGTCGTAAAAGCTGAATTTAAACATTTCCGCAAAAGGATAGTAGGTAAACACAAACAAAAGCGCCAGGGGAATAATCGAAAAAGTAATGATCACAATTGCCTGCTGCCCCTTCCTGCTCTTAAACCATTTTGCAAGGCTGAACGGAGTCTTTGACTGAGCTGTTGTCGCTGCCATAAAGCATCTCCTCCTCTTTTTCTAAAATCATAAGGTTTCCGGTTTCACATTTTGCTGTTTTGGAATGATTGGCTTGCGGGTTCCGGAACCTGCAAGCCAATATTGGTAATTCCTAAATCAAGTTTTCAAAGAGTACGTTATCCATTAATACTGTACATCAACGCCAAGGCTTGACTGCGCGTCATTCCACTTCTGTGTCCACTCTGCCATGATATCCTCAAACGGAACGCCTGCCGCCGCCTTCTCGACAATAGCCATAACCTTCGCATCGCCGCCTGCGTTAAAGTTCAGCTCTGACTCTGAATTCATTCTGTTCATCAGGTCCGCCTCATCATCAATTGCAGATACATTCTCAACGATATTTACGCCGTCAAATACAAAGGAAGTCGGTGCAGTCTTGGAAATCGGATAGCCACCCTCTAAATCACACCAGCCGGACTCCTCTACCATCCACTTTACAAATATCATTGCCGCTATCTTGTTCTCATCACTTGCCTTTACGTTAATACCAAAGCTGTAGTCAGGGCCTGCCGTTGCGTACTGCTTGCCATTGATGGAAATCGGGAACGGCATGTATCCGATATCATCCGGATTATCGCCTGCTTCCTTCATCTGTGCGATTGCCCATGAGCCTAATACCATCGTACCGATCTCACCTCTGTTGATCATGCCCTTGCAGCCTTCCCAATCGGTTGTCGTATAGTCATCCTCTGTCAGTCCGTTTGCTACCGCATCATAGAGAATCTTGTACAGTGCATATGCGCCGGTACCGTCTCCGTTATCCTTGAACGGCTCTGCCGTATGTGTGAACTTCCGGTTCAGCCATTCCTCATCACCTGTTGTAATCGCACCAAGCATTGCGTCCCACTGTCCGCCCATTGTCCAGCCTGCCGCATAGTTGGTATAAAGAGGGATTGCGTCTGTATTGTCCTTGATTTGCTGTAATGCCGCAATGAAGTCATCCGGTGTCTTGGGAAGCTCTGTGATGCCTGCATCCGCAAATACCTTTTTATTATAGAGAAGTCCCTGTGCATTTCCCATGTAACCGATACCATAGCAGTTGTCCTCGAACTTCCACTGATCCGCGAAGTTAATCAGCTCACTCATCTCGGATACGCTTCCATAAGGAAGGAAATAGTCCGGAAGGTCTACCATATCGATTGCCGGAATAAACATGATGTCGCCCCAATCTCCTGTCGGGAGCCGCAACAGTGCTGTCTCCGCATAATCTGTGATACCCTCTGTCTGAACCGCAATGTTGGGATAAACCTTATTGAATTCCTCAACGAGCCTTGCCATGGTCCCGTCCTCTTCACGGTCTGTCTTATGATGCATAAACTTAATCGACGCTATAAGGTCTGTATAATCCTCACCAAGCTTGATGGATGCATATGTAACCGCATCTGTTGTATCTGCTCCCGCATTGTTTGTTGATGCATTGTCAGATGGCGCATTGTTCGTCGATGCATTGTTCGTTGATGCATTGTTGGATGACGCGGAATTGTCTGATGAACCGCCGCAGGCCGTCAAAGACATTGTCATTACTGCAGCCATTCCGAGTGCCAAAGTTTTCCGAAATTTCATAGTCAAAAACCTCCCTTTAATAATTTAAGTGTTTTTTAGTTTAATTAGCTTTATTGCTAACTTGTTTTTAGTTTAATTTAACTTTACTATTTAGTCATCTATTATTATTGATTTTTATCTCCAATTTTTGATGTTTTCCGTCATTTCCGCTATTTTTACAATAGTATTAACTTATTTTTATATATTTTGTATACTTTTTAAATACTTTTTAGCTTAAATTTGCTTAAATAATCTTTTCATTTACTTAATTCACATGCTTGTTTTTACTTTTTATCTCATTTAATCGCTCTTAATTGATTTCTATTGCCGTTTATTGATTTGTCTTTTATTCCCACCCCTTGGCATCCATTTAAAATCGTTCGCTTGTATCCCACAAATATCTGTGATAGAATCAGAGCAATAAACTTTAAATCGGGTTACCCCAAATCATCAGAACAGAAATTTTGCGGAGGAATTTTTATGAAGTTTTATATAGGCTCCGGATTTAAAAACTGTGAATCGGTCAATTATTATTCAAGAATATTGGAAGAAAGCGGATGGTCGCATACATACAATTGGACAAAGAATATCCGTAATGACATAACAATTGAAGCGTTGACAGAATATGCCGCATCCGAGCAAAAAGCGATTGTTGATTCGGATGTTGTTATCATATTGCTCCCGGCAGGAAGGGGAACACATATCGAATTGGGAATGGCATTGGCACTGAATAAAAAATTATTCCTATGTGCCGCCAAAGAAGAATTCAGCATTGAAAACACTGTTAATTTTTATCAGCTTCCTGATATTATCAGGTTATCCGGAACTGCCGACGAAAATATACGGGAAATCATCAGGCTTGCCTCCTTGCCTGTTGCAGTCAACAAACCCTTTTGAGGAACCTCTCAAGAACGAAAGGAATTTCACTGATGTCTGAAAGATTATTTTCCTCCGAATTTTTTAACTGCCTGATCTCCTCCGAGACAAGCAACCGCTTTTCCTTATCCGATTACTTTGAGACTGCATACCGCAGAGACTATGACTTTTGCGAAAGCCTTCCTTACGTCATCAGCAGCAGGGATGTGTCCGTAACCTCTCCTTTTTCATATGAGGTGTCGAATCTTGACGCTTTTTGTCTGATTCACACCACCAAGGGGGCCGGAATGCTTTTCTGCGACAATCCGACACAGTCCAACGCCTCCTACGAGCTTAGCAAGGGAACACTTGCCTTTATTGACTGCAGGCAGAGCCATAAGCTGGTCTGCCGCCACAATATCTGGGAATACACGATTGTCTTTGTAAGCGCACCTCTAAGCGCCTATTATTATCAGAAATTCTCCTCGCTCGGCGGTTGTACTTTTAAGCCCGCCGCAGGCTCCGATATTTGGAATATCTGGGCACGAATCAGCAGTGCGGATACGGATGATGAGGCTCATGGTCTGATTCGGTGCGGTGAGCTTGTCTCCCTTTATACCCGGCTATACCTCCTGCGCCTTGCGCAGCTTCGCGGCACGTATCATATCCCCTCCTATATTTCCGATATGAAGGAATCCTTTGACAGCCGCTGTGATGAACAGTATTCACTCGACGCGCTTGCCGTAAAATACCATGTAAATAAATTCCGACTCTGCCGCGAATTCTCAAAGTATTACAATGACACTCCTCTGCAATACCTCAACAAGGTGCGAATCGACAGGGCAAAGGAGCTTTTACTCCACTCTGACGAAAAGATCGTCGTCATCGGACAGATGGTGGGCTTTGAAAATACCAACCATTTCATCCGCCTATTCAAAGAAAAAACCGGCGTTACCCCGCTTACTTACCGCCGGGAAACACCGGTTTTATAACTCTGTATCATACTAATTTATTTTTTTGACGCTCTCACGCTCAATGACCCTCCCGTTGACCACATGCAGATTCGTTCCCACGGCAAGGTTTTCTATTCGCTTGATGATACAGCCAAGCGCAACCTTGGCCATCTCCCCCATATCCACTGAGTATGTGGTAATCTTGGAAGCGCCAAGCTCCGGATAAAGATAATCATCATATCCTACGACCGATATATCCTCCGGAACGCGGTAGCCCTTCTCTTCAAGCTGCTTTATCAGGAAATATGCCGTCACGTCATTATTGCATACAAACGCCGTCGGCATATTTTCAGGCAAAATCATCCGATAATCCGGTGCTATGATACCATCACTGAATTCCCTGTCCTTCATCACCCATTCCTGCCTATGCTCAATGCCGTTTTCCATAAGCGCCTTGCAATACCCGAAATATCGGTCCGTGATACTCTCGGTATACAGCAGCGTCCCCGCAAATCCTATCCGCGTATGTCCGTTGCGTATCAAATACTCCGTCATTCGATACATTCCGTAATAACCGGCGGAGATAACCGAGTCGACCGCCTCCTCCTCGTCATAAAAGTCCATGAAAATCATGGGGATTCTTCTGTTCTGATAGAGCAGCTTCAGATAGTCCTTTTTGGGTCTTCCGAAAATCACAATCCCGTCCACGCGGTTCTCCTGCATCAGCTTGGGAAGCACCAGACTGTCCTCATCATATTTTGTGATTACCTCAAGCATGGAAAAGCAGTTCTTCTGAACGGAACGCGTCGCAAATTCCTGATACATCTTCCAGTAAAAGGACGCAAATTTCATAAAGTACCCCTCAAAGGTGACAACACCCATCGTATAGGATTTATTCTTAGCACCCTGCGGTGCATGAATGGACACATAGCCCATCTCATCCGCAAGCACCTTAATTCGTTCCCGCAGCTCCTCACTGACGCCCTTCTGCCCCGACAATGCCTTTGACACGGTTACTACGCTGACTCCAACCTTTTCCGCTATATCCGCAAGCTTTACTGCTTTTACCATAGCCGCTCTTCCCCCGTTTCAATAACCCGCATAATTGTTCTTTCACCACTGTACCATATTCGAAAGCCGCGCGCTTTACCCCTCCGCGGTCAGTACAATCAGTCTCGCCTGAAAATCTCCCCATGGATTCGGAATCATAAGCCCCGCCTTCATCAGTGTATCCCCACTGTAAACCACAGGCTCCGGCACCGCGTCCCCGTTCGCAAAGCAGACACGATAGCGCTTATCTGCGTCCAATCCCTTTAAAAGGATGCGTTTTGACTTAAAATTCGGGCGGTTCAATACCTGTACATAGGTCACCAGTGCCTGAGACTTATCCTCATTAACCACCTGCCAGCAATCAAACTGCCGATTCTGCGAATAGGAAGCAATCCGGTAATAATCGCCCTCCCGCACAAGGTCATTATACTTATGGTACATTGCCACCTGCTCCGGTATCTGCTTCCTGTCCTCCTCGGGAATACGTGTCACGTCAAGCTCATAGCCGAAGGTGCCCGCAAGCGCTACAATTCCCCTTGTCTCAAACGGCGTGACCCTGCCGACGGTATGGTTCGGACAGTCTGACACATGCGCGCCCATTGTTGAGAGCGGGTAAATCAGCGCCGTTCCCTCCTGTATCGCAAGCCGCTCGATTGCATCCGTGTCATCGGAGCACCATATCTGCGGACTGAAATAGAGCATCCCCGGGTCAAAACGCGCACCACCGCCGGAGCAGTTCTCCAACAAAAGATACGGGAACTCCTTCACCAGTCTCCCCTGCAGCTCATATACCGCAAGCACATAGCGATGATAAAGCTCGCCCTGCCTGTCCGCAGGCAGTCCGTAACTTCCAAGATCGGTGAGCTGGCGATTCATATCCCACTTCACATACTCAATATTCGCACTCCGAAGGATCCCTGCCACTGCCTCATAAACATAATCGACAACCCCTTTTCTTGATAAGTCAAGAACATACTGCTGCCTTGATTCCGTCGCGGTTCTGCCCGGAATTGCGATTGCCCAATCCGGATGCGCTCTGTAAAGGTCGGAGTCCGGGGAAATCATCTCCGGTTCAAACCAGATGCCGAATTTCATGCCAAGCTTATTGACCTCATCCACAAGGTACTTCAACCCGCCGTTGAGCTTCTCTTCATTGACCTTCCAGTCGCCGAGCGCGCAGTTATCGCTGTTACGCCTGCCAAACCACCCGTCGTCCATCACGAGCATCTCAATGCCGAGTTTCGAAGCCTCCCGTGCAATGGAGAGAAGCTTCTCCGTATTAAACTCAAAATATGTTGCCTCCCAATTGTTAATCAAAATCGGACGCTTCTTATCCTTATATTCCCCGCGAATCAGATGCCGCTTATAAAGCTTATGGAATGCCGCGGTCATCGCATCAAGCCCTTTATCCGTATAGGTCATTACTGCCTCCGGCGCCTGAAAGCTCTCACCTGCCTCCAGCTTCCAGCAGAAGTTCTGCGGATGGATGCCCATGGACATACGCACCTGATCAAACTGCGATACCTCCGCCTGTGCGCGGAAATTCCCCGAATAAACAAAATTCATCGCATAGACCTCTCCGCTCTCCTGCGAGGTGTTTTTCCTCAGCAGCGCCAGAAACGGATGATCCTGATGGCTCGATTCCCCTCTGAAGGAGCTGACATTCTGAATGCCATATCCCAGCGTTTTGCGCTGAATACGGCGTTCCCGCGCCCAGCTTCCGTGGAGCGAAATCATATCAAAATCATTGTTATCCATATCGATACACGCGGAATATACCTTGGTCAGGTAAAAATGCTGCTGCCCGACATTGGTTATTTTTACACTTCTTGTTATGACATCCGTGTCATTAAACACCGTGTAAAGCAGCTCCGCGCGCATACCGACATACTTATCCTCGCAGACCAGACGAAGCGTCATGCACTCCTCCTCCGTTCCGAAGGTTGCAGGAAGACCCTCCAATGCAGGCTTACCCTTAAAAATCTCATGTGACACATATGTCAGCATCGCTCCCGCATGACCGTCCTTTGTCCGTATCTCAAGGCAGCTCTCCCGATAGTCGCCTAAGCCGCCCGTCGGATATTCAAACGGAAAGCAGTCGTAGAAGGAGCAGCGCTCCCGATTATTCTTGCCCGGAACAAAAGGAGGCTCCTGTGTCCGCATCAGATATGCCGCATCCGCGTCCTTTAATCTTCTCCCGTAATAAATGTGTCCGATAAAGCCCTCCTCATCCACGATTCCGAGCATATAGCTGGTATTCGGCGTGTCCAGCTTAAAGGTTCTCTCACTCTCATTGTAGCATATCATCATTTTCTGCTCCTCTCCGCCCTGTCTGCGGGCTGCTTTTTAGCTTAATTTAATCGCGCTATTTACTTTAATGTTACTATAATTTGATTATAAACGCAATAAGCAGCTTTTTGATTAGGCACTATGAACAAAAACGAACCGTTTCCATGGACAGATTGCATAATCTCTTTGATACCGTTCCTCCAATATCGGCATCGTCCTATAGCATTCGTCCACGGCGGAGCCGTTGCAACAATATCTTGACGCAATCCCGCAAAGGCTTTAATATCATAATTAACTACTTTTATTGGAAAATACCGGAGATAAGGCAATAGGAAGGGAGCAACTGCCAATGAGAAACCAGATTAAGTACATTATCATTGAAGAATTTTCAAAGCTTATAGAGCTCATCGAAGCGGATTTCACGGAAAATTACAGGAGAAAGACGAACAATTTTTTATTGAGCCAGATGGACCGGCGCATTACGGCCAACATGGTATTTGTGAGCAGCTTCGAATCCAAAAGCGGCTTTGCGACCGAGTCCTGTGCCAAGAGAATCGCGCGAATGCGTTTCGGCGAGGAAAATGTCCCCGCGGTTGTCAATCCCCGCAAGCTCAGCCACAGCATTGATGTCTCCTCCATCACCGGTCAGGTTGTTGTCACGGATGTGGATACTTTTAACGGCGACCTGAGAGGAAAAATCGCCTCCTTTCGGGCAAACAACGAAGCCAACGGCCGGGGACAGGGACGCAGGGAGAGCACCGTGACACAGGAAACCATACGGGAATGCCTGCTGCCGCTTTCCGCTGAGTTCAAGACAGACGAAATTTACACAAAGCCGGTGGATCTCGCATTTTATGACGGCGAGAATTGGAATATCTGCGAATTGACCGGGGGCGGTGCCTTGGACAGCTCAAACGCGCCCTCCAATGTGGAAAAATTATTGACGATCTATGTCGATATGGGTATCGAGAACTGTAAGGCCTATTTTGCGACCTTATACAACAAGGACGGTGAAGGAAATGCGTGGAAGAGCGTTATCAAGAAGCACCTGAATTATCCCTCCATGTTCCTGATCGGTTCCAACCTCTGGAACAAGATTCTGCCGAGCGATATCTCCTTTGACGATTTCACACAGATATACAAGGAAGCCTTGGACGAAATCGACCTCAACAGCAGAATCACCTCAATGATCGACCAATGCCTTAACGTGGTATAGCCGGACCGTCCGGTTCGCTCAGCTTCCCACGGGTAAATTGGTGATCAGCAAATGCTTCACGTTCCGTTCGTTACGGCTGCGCATATTATAGGCATACCGGTTGTCAAAAGACAGGATGTTGAACTTGTCCTTATACAGCGAATATATAAAATCCGTGTTCTTGATCACAAGGATAAACTGCGCCGCCGTCCCGGTCAGGACACGGGCCAGCCGCTCCTGGTCCTTCTTCGTGAAGTCCCGCCCCTCGTAATCCGAGAAATCAGTGTCATACGGCGGGTCGAGAAACATAAAATCTCTCCCGGTAAGCTCCGCCTTTTCCATGAACACCTCAAAGTCGGCACAATATATATCCGTGTTCCTGAAAATATTCTTCACATCCTCGTTAAACATGTTGTCTATCTTATTCTTGAAATTCTTGGTATTGTAAGACATGCCCCCATAGGGAATATTAAACTCTCCCCTGCTGTTATACCGGAACATGGAGCCGTAGCAGTATTCGCGAATAAAGCAGAAGTTGGCAATTTCATATTGCAGGGAGGCAGGACAGATGCGCTTCAGGCTGATATCATTGTAAACGCTTCGAAAGTACATATAATATCCGCTTGTGAACCCGGTTATCAGATTATTCTTCAAATCCTCCTCTGAAAACGGGCTCTTCCGATTATTTTTGATGGTTCTCTGCATTTTGTCGATAACCATCTCACAGATATGCCGCATAAACAGATTCCTATCCAAAACCAACTTCTCAGAGAAGCCGGCATAAATCCTGCCCGCCATTGCGGACAGCAAACCGTCCAGCTTTGTCTGCAGCGCTTCCCTGTTGAGCGTTCCTTTCGATAATTCCAGATAGATCCTGAGAATATCATCATAGCAGTCCTCACAGACGGCAACAAGATTATTAAAGCTGTCATTATAGCATAAAAGCATATCGTACAGCCGTGAATCCTGCTTTTTTATTAACCCGTAAAATTGCATAAGGGATTGAGAAACATCATTTACATTTCTCTTATACCCATCTCCGAGCCCACGAGACCT